>JAUHYJ010000070.1 GCA_030425785.1 Acidimicrobiia bacterium
TCACGAGTCGCTCCTGTTCCCCGGCACCGACGCATTCGTCCAGCACCTGGGGGAGGGTGTGTCATGAGGGCGCTCGACCGGATCCGACGTACCGGCGTCGCCGTCGGCCCCGAGCGCACGCTGCGCAGCGTGGCGCAGCTCATGGAACGCTCGGGTGTCGGCACGGTGGCGATCGTCGACGGTGACGAGTTGGTGGGGCTGGTCACCGATCGCGACATCGTCCGTCGCGGCGTGGCGCGTGGGCTGGCGGACGACGCTCGCGTCGACGCCGTGATGACGACACCGGTGCGGACCATCGACGCCGCCAGCGACCTCGACGAGGCGCTCCACGTCTTCGGCGAGGCGAACGTCCGGCGGCTGGCGGTCGTCGACGACGGCCGCTTCGTCGGCATCGTCAGCCTCGACGACCTCCTGGTCGATGCTGCGACCAGGCTCAACGCGCTCGTCGCTCCGATGGCGCTGGAGATCGCCTGGCCGCACCGGGAGCATCACCACCCCGTCCCGGCCTGAGATCGGGCGACCGTCGAACCATGTGATCAGATTGTGCGTTCAGACGTCGTCGGCGCTCGTCGGCGACCCGACGACGGAGAACGACCGATGGCGTCGCGCGACGGCGGCGATGCCGATCGCGACAGCGGCGACGCCCGCAGCGGCGAGACCGACGGCGGCCGTCGGCCAGACGATGCGGTAGAAGTCGCGCGTCGGCGGGACGACGAGCAGGACGATCAGGGCGGCGATCAACCCCGCCACGAGTGCGAGGTCCCAGCGGTCGAGCGGACGCATCAGTTCGATCAGGACCCACCATGCCAGGACATGGAGGACGAGCGTCGCCACCGAGCGGGCCTGTTCGAGCGACGCATCGGCGAGCTCGGATCGGGCGATCGTGTACACCACGAGCGTCGTCACGCCGATCCACAGCCCGGCCGGCAGCGCGAAGCCGACGACGCGCCGCAGGTACCCGGGGCGGCACGGGGTCGACGCGGACCGGAAGCTGAGCGCGAACGCCGGGATACCGATCGTCAGCTCGGACACCAGGCTCATCTGGCGGGGGAGGAACGGGAAGATCTCGCGCGAGAAGGCGACCGTCACCACGAACAGCGCGGCATACACGGTCTTGGTGACGAACAGGGCCGACACGCGCTCCATGTTCGTCACGACTCGTCGGCCTTCGGCCACCACGTCGGGCATGCGATCGAAGCGCCCGTCGAGCAGCACGACCTGTGACACCGCCTTCGTCGCCGGTACCGCGGTGTCGACCGCGACCCCGATGTCCGCAGCCTTCAGGGCCGGGATGTCGTTGACGCCATCGCCCGTCATGGCGACCCGGTGCCCGCTGCGCTGCAGCGACTCGATGATCGCCCGCTTCTGCTCCGGCAGCACCCGCCCGAAGACCGTCGTCTGCTCGACGAGTGCGTCGAGCCGCTCGGTGTCGTCCGTGTCGATCTCGCGCATGTCGAGCGAGCGTTCCCAACCGGCGAGGCCGACCTCGTGCGCGATCGCTCCGGCGGTGCCCGGGTGATCGCCGGAGATGACGCGGATGTCGACGCCCTGGCGAGCGAAGTAGTCGAGCGTCGCCGGCACGGTCGGCCGAATCCGTTCGCCGAGCTGGATGACCGCGGCGGGCTCGAGCCGCTCGGGCAGCTCGGCGTCGTCACCCAGCGCGGTCGTCGCGCTGGCCAGCAACAGCATCCGGCGCCCGGCGCGGACCCCGGCCTCGACGGCGGCGTCGACGGCATCGCGCGCGTCAGCGTCGACACGGTCGGCCAGGACGTCGGGCGCGCCGAGGATCCACGTCGGCGGGATCGTCGTGACGGGCACGTCGAACTCGGCCCCGCTCCACTTGCGCGCGGACGAGAACGCCACGCTCGTACGGGCGCTCCAGGTGGGTGCGTCACGGGTGTGTTCGGCCAGCACCCGCATGGTCGGGTTCGGGCTCTCGTCGACGGCCACGCACGACGCCAGAGCGGTGTCGACCGGTGCACCCGGCCGCAGCACCGTGATCGCATCGAGTTGCATGGCACCGGTCGTCAGCGTGCCGGTCTTGTCGACGCAGAACACGTCGACGCGCGCGAGCCCCTCGACGGCGTGGAGTTCCTGGACGACGACGTGGTGGCGCGTGAGCCGAACCACCGCGACGGCGAGGGCCATGCTGACCAGGAGGACGAGCCCCTGCGGTACGAGCGCCACCGAACCGGCGACCGCGGCGACCACGGCGTCGGTGGTGGTCTGATCGGTGCGCAGCTGGCTCCAGACGAGCAACGCCGTCAACGGGACGATCGACCAGCCGACGACGGTCAGGATCGCGTCGACGCCGCTGCGGAGCTCGGACGAGGCGAGCGCGAAGTCCTTCGCCTGGGTCACCAGCCGGTGGATCCAGGTGTCGGCGCCGACCCGCCGGACGACGGCGACCGCGCCCCCGGACACGACGATGCTGCCCGAGCGGAGCTCGTCACCGGCCGCCTTCGCGACCGGCAGCGACTCCCCGGTCAGGGCCGACTCGTCGACCTCGAGCCCGGTCGAGTCCGCGACCTCCATGTCGGCGACGACCTGGTCGCCGGCGGACAGCACGACGACGTCGTCGACGACGATCCGTTCGGGCTCGATCCGTCGGTCGGCGCCACCCCGGCGCACGGTGGTCAGCGGAACGACGAGCAGTCGGACGCCGTCGAGCGTCCGCTTGGCGCGGATCTCCTGCACCGTGCCGATCGTGGTGTTGACGACCATGACGCCGGCGAAGAGCGCATCGCCGGGCTGACCGCTGAGCAGCGCCGCCGCCGCGAGCACCGACACGATGAAGTTGAACCGGGTGAAGACGTTCGCCGCGACGATGTCGCGGTAGCGGCGCGACGTCTGGTCGGGTTGCTCGTTCACCGCGCCGCGTCGGACGCGCTCGTCCACCTCGGCGTCGGTCAGCCCCGGCAGCGCCGCGGCGGCTGGTGGAGCGGTGTGGCTCACGGTTGGTGCCCGGCCGGGACCACGGCGACGGGCGTGCGGGCGCGAGCCAGCACGTGCCGCAGTGTCCAGTCGGCTCGGTCTCGATCGGTGACCTCGCTGCGATGCAGCCCGACGACGACGAGCGCGGCACGTCGGGACGCGTGGGTGAGCACCGTCGACGGCGTCGTGCGGACCGCCGCGGCCGCCACCTCGAGGCCATCGTGCTCCGAATCGCGAATGCGCTCGCTCAGCTCGTGCAGGTCCTCGACCGCCCACGTCACGCGCTGGGAGGGGCGGAGATAGTAGGCGAGATCGTTCGAGAGGTTGCCGAGCGACAGGCCCGGCGCCATGCCGATGGCGCGCACCAGCCAGAGCGGTCGACCCAGGTCGATCGCGTAGGCAGCGGCCCAGTCGACCGCTGCGTCGGTGGCGATCCCGTGGCCGGCTCCGACCACCACGGGTCGGCGATCCGGTGCGGCGTCGGCGGCGACGCGCGCGTCGTCGGGCACGATGACGACGGTCACCGGAGGCTCGCGGAGCAGTGCCCGGACCGTCGTACCCATCCGCCATCGCCGCGTGAGATGCCGCCGGTGGGTGCCGACGACGATGGCGTCGGCACCCGTTCGAGTGGCGCGCTCGACCAACTCGGCGGCAGCGTCGCCGACGGCCTCGACCAGCTCGATCTCGATGCCGTTCGGGGTCGCCGCCGCCTCGACCGCCGCGCGGATCCGATCATCGGGCGGGGTCGCCGGGTGCCGGACGTGGACCACGTCGAGATGACCGTCCGGCCCGATGGCGCGCACCGCCCACGTCATTGCCGCGAGCGACCGCTCGCCTCCGTCGACACCGACGAGCCAACGCCTCATGTCTCCATGGTGCTCGCGTCCGGCCGAGATCGTCAGGGCCCAACGTCATCGCGTGAGCATCGGGCCGATCCTCACGCGATCGGCGATGCGTCTGGTGGCAGGATGGCGGGCGTGACCGGCGACGTCCTGGCGCGGTACGAGCACGGACCGGATGCATCGGTCCGCGCCTTCGCCGGCGCCTGGGCCCGGCTGCGGACGGCCCGAACCGTCGTGCTGGTCGAAGGCGTCAGCGACCAGATCGCAGTCGAATCCGCGGCGGAGGTGCTCGGTGCCGAGTTGGCCGGCGTGGTCGTCGTCCCGATGAACGGCGCCCAGGCGATCGGGCGTGTCCTGGCCGACGTCGATGCGCAGCGACCGGCCGCGAAGGTCGTCGTGTTGTGCGACGCGGCGGAGCGCGCCGTGGTCGAACGCGCCCGGTCGGCCTCGCTCGAGCCCGCCCGGGTCCGGGTCGTCGCCTGCGTCCCGGATCTCGAGTTCGAACTCGTGCGCGCGGCCGGTGAACCACTGGTGCGTGCGGTACTCACGGCCGGCGGCGATGCCGGCGCCTTTCGCACGCTGCAGCGACAGGCGGCGTGGCGCGACCGGCCGTTCGACGAGCAGTCGCACCGCTTCCTGCGCGCCGGCGCACGCCGGTCGCAGCGGTACGCGGATGCGCTCGTGCGGGCCCTCGGCCCCCGTCGACTGCCGGCGCCGCTGATCGACGTCGTGACGTCGCTCACCTGAGGTCGCTCTCCGGCGGCTGTGACATGCTGTCGCCATGACGTCGACGATCGATGCCACGACCGGTGACACGCCCCGCTTCGTCCGCGCCGACGGCCCCGACAAGGTGACCGGGTCGGGGCGCTACACGGCTGATCTCACCCTCACGGGGATGCTGCACGCCGCGTTCCGGTACAGCGACCACAGCCATGCCCGGATCGTGAGGCTCGACACGGCGCCCGCACGCGACATGCCCGGCGTCTTCGCCGTGCTCACCCAGGCCGACGTCCCCGACGTCCACTACGGGCCGTCGGTCGCCGACCGCACGCTGTTCGCCAACGACGTCGTGCGCTACGAGGGCGACGTCGTCGCCGCCGTGGCGGCGGTGACGCCCGAGCTCGCCGCCGAGGCCGCCGCCGCGATCGTCGTCGAGTACGAGCCCCTCCCGATCGTCACCGACGTCGAGGCGGCGCTCGACCCCGACAGCCCGCTCGTGCACGCGGGGTGGGCCGACTACCGCAGTGGCGACGTACGCGACCGCAACAGCGCGTCGTACTCGTCGATCACCAAGGGGGACGTCGACGCCGCGATGGCGAACGCCGACGAGATCGTCCGCAGCCGCTACGTCGCCGATGCCAGCCACGGCGCGCCGATCGAGCCGAGAGCGGTCGTCGCCGAGTGGGAAGGCGATCACGTCACGATCTGGACGTCGACGCAGGTGCCCTACGACGCGCGTGCCGGCGTGTGCGAGACGTTGCAGCTGCCCACCAATCGGGTGCGCATCATCGTGCCGCACCTCGGCGGTGGCTTCGGTGGCAAGTGTGGGTTCCACTTCGAGGCCCACGTCGCCGCCCTGGCGCGGGTGGCCAAGCGGCCGGTGCGGCTCAAGTTCTCGCGGGCCGAGGAGTTCCTCGTCCCCGACCGGCGGCGCGAGGGGATGGTGATCGAGCTCGAGTCGGGCGTCATGCGCGACGGCACGATCGTCGCGCGCCGCGGGCGCGCGATCCTCGACAACGGCGCCTACACCGCCGATGCCGGCTTCTTCCCGCAGGTCGCCGCCATGCACATCGCCGGGCCGTACGCCATCGATCACGTCGCCGTCGAGGCGCACATCGTCTACACGAACAAGCAGCCGTCGGGCTCGATCCGCGCTCCAACGGCCCCGCAGGCCTGTTGGGCGGCCGAGTCCCACACCGACGAGATCGCCGATCGGCTCGGTATCGATCCGGTCGAGCTGCGACGCATCAACGCGGTCGACGAGGGTCGGGTGGGGCCGAGTGGCCAGACGTACGGCGAGATCGGCCTCCGGCGCTGCATCGACATCGCCCCGGGTCTGGTCGGCTACGGCGACGAGCTTCCGGACGACGAGGCGATCGGCGTCGCGATCGGTTGGTGGCCGAGCTTCTCGGTGCCCTCCGGAGCGATCGTCAAGCTCGACGACGACGGTTACGGCCAGATCGTCACCGGTGCGCAGGAATGTGGCACGGGCGCCGTCATGACGCTGCGTCAGCTCGCCGCCGACGAACTCGGCATCGAACCCGAGCGGCTTCGGATGGTGTACCAGGACACGTCGGTCGCGCCGTTCGACCTCGGTGCCACCGGGTCGCAGACCCTGTTCAACAACGGTCGCGCCGTGGTCGCCGCGGCGGCACAGGTCGCCGAGCAGCTCCGCCAGCTGGCGGCCGACCGGCTCGAGGCGGCGCCCGACGACATCGTCCTCGCCGAGGGCGCTGCCCACGTCGCGGGCACCCCCGATCGCTCGATCGCCATCGACGAGCTCGCCCGCATCGCATCGGGTGGTGAGCTGTTGATCGGCCACGGTTCGGGCACACCACCGGCCGCCCCCGAGCTGAGCGGTTCGAGCTGCATCGGCGACAACGGCATGGCCGCATGGGTCGCGCCCCAGTTCTCGTGCCACGCCGTGCGCATCCGGCTCGACCGCGACACCGGTGTCGTCCGGGTGCTGCACGTCGGCGCCGCCCACGACTCCGGCACGATCATCAACCAGATCGGCGCCCTCGGTCAGGTCGAGGGCGGCGTGATGATGGGCATCGGCCAGGCGCTGACCGAAGGCACGCGCTACGACGACGAAGGTCGCCAACGCAACGCCGGCCTGCTCGAGTACAAGCTGCAGACCTGCGCCGACGCGCCGCCGATCACCACCGAGTTCGTCCAGATCGCCACCGCCGGCGCCGGACCGCGGGGCGCGAAGGGGTTGGCCGAGGCGCCCAACGTCGCCACGGCCGCGGCGGTCGCGAACGCGATCGCACACCTCGTCGGCCGCCCGGTCCGGCACCTCCCGATGACCGCCGAACGCGTCTGGACCGCGATGCACCGCACGGCCGAGCAGGAGGCGGCGTCATGAGCTTCACGATCGCCAACACGATCGACGACGTGCTCACCGCACTGGCCGCCGGTGCGCGGCCGATCGCCGGCGGCACCGATCTCGTCGTCGGCGCCCGCCAGGGGAAGGCGCCGCTGCCCGCCGACCTGGTCGCGCTCGATCGGGTCGACGAGCTGCGGACGATCGGGCCCGAGCCCGGTGGCGGCATCCGCATCGGTGCCGGCGTGACGCATGCGACGCTGGTCCACGACGCGACCGTCGTCGGTGCGGCCACGTCGATCGCCGATGCCAGCGCGCTCGTCGGTTCGCCCGCGACGCGCCACGTCGGCACCCTCGGTGGCAACGTCATGAACGGGTCGCCGGCGATGGACACCGGTGCCCCCTTGATGGTGCTCGATGCAGCGGCCGAGCTGCGCTCGTTGCGGGGGACCCGGCGGCTGACCATGACCGAGCTGTGGACGGGGCCCGGCAGCACCGCCGCCGAACCCGACGAGCTGTGCACCGCCCTCGTCCTGCCGGCGGAGTCCGACCGATCCGGGAGCGCGTACGTCCGGCTCGAGTACCGCCGCGCCATGGAGATCGCGGTCGTCGGGGCTGCGGCTGCGGTCACCCTCGCCGACGACGGCACCATCGCCCGGCTCGCAGTCGCGCTCGCCGCCGTCGCCCCGACCATCGTCGCGGTCGACGTGTCGGCGATGATCGGGCACCGGGTCGACGACAACGTGCTGGCGGCGGTCGCGCTCGCCGCCTCCGACACGGCGACGCCGATCGACGACCTGCGGGCGTCGGCCGACTATCGACGACACACCGTCGGCGTCATGGCGCGGCGTGCTGTCGACGCCGCCGTGCGGCGCGCCGGTGGTGAGCCGATCGGCGTGCCGGTGAATCGCTCGATCGGGATCGGGGTGGCGTCGTGAGCGAGTCGTTCCAGCTGCGCGTCAACGACGTCGAGTACCCGCTGTCCGTCGATCAGGGCCGCAACCTGCTCGGCGTGATCCGCACCGAGATCGGGCTCACCGGCACGAAGGAGGGCTGCGACGACTGCGAGTGCGGCGCCTGCATGGTGCTGATCGACGGTCAGCCGGTGAACTCGTGCTCGTACCTCGCCGTCCAGGCCCAGGGGCGCGAGATCACGACGGTCGAGGGGCTCGCGGAGGGTGACGAGCTCGATCGGCTCCAGCGCAACCTGCTCGAGGTCGGCGGCGTCCAGTGCGGGTTCTGCACCCCGGGGATGCTGATGTCCGCGACCGCCTTGCTGGCCGAGCACGACGACCCGAGCGACGACGAGATCCGCATCGGCCTCTCCGGCAACCTCTGTCGGTGCACCGGCTACGCCCGCATCATCGAGGCCGTGCGGCGCACCGCCGACGGCGCCTGATCAGAAGAAGCTGCCGCAGCAGGGGAGCGGCGTGACCCGGAACAGTTCGTCGGCGCGCGCCGCGGCCCCATCCGTGTGGGCGACCGCGCGCCCGGTCGCCACCACGGCGGCCCAGGAGGTGCCCCCCAGATACGCCGCCGACAGCCCGGCGAGCGTGGCCGTCAGGTCCGGTTCCTCCGAGGTGCGGGTCGCGCCGCCTCCGTCGATCTCCCACGTCCCGTCGTTGCCGGGGACCAGCGGGTCGGTCACCTGGACGCGCACGCCCCGCTCGATCGGAGCGTAGGTCCGCCCGGCGAGGGCGATGTCGACGTCGACCAGGCGGACCCACTGCTCGTCGTCGACCGAGCGGACCCGGTACCCGCGAGGGTCGTTGGCCGCGAAGCGGATGAGGTCGTCGAGCGGCCGCTCGTCGGTGTGCCAGCGGGTGACGAGGTCGACCTCGCACAGGTACTGCCACAGCGCCAGCTCGACCTCGTCGGTGGCGGCGAACAGATCATCGACGTGCCCCTTGCCCTGTGGGAAGTCGGGGTGGTCCTCGTGCCACTCGACCGTGTAGTGCACGTAGCCGTCGTCGTCGCCGTCGGCGTTCGTGTGGACCGCGACCAGCGATCGCTTCGAGCCCTCGGTCACGTCGTTCAGGTAGCGCTGCGTCCAGCTCGGCGGGCGCGTGACGGCGCCGACCCGACGCCGCCCGAACCGCCCGTAGAGCTCGCCGACGACCTCGACCACCTCGTCGCGCCCGAGCAGCCGGAACGAGCCGGTCGGGTCCGCGCCACGGACGGGTCGCACGAGCAGCGGGTCGACGGTGGCCGACGCGAACTCCCCCGCGAGGCCGAAGCCGAACCGCTCGTAGATCGTCGCCTGGCTGGCGCGCAGGCTCATCAGTGCGAGCCCTCGCTCGTCGGCGTCGCGAATGCACGCCTCGATGAGCCGTCGCGCGAGCCCCCGGCGGCGATACGTCGGCAGCACGCCGACCCGGCTGACCGCGGCGGTCGGCAGCGCGGCCCCGCCGGGCACCGTCGTCTCGACGAAGAACTGACCGGCGTGCCCGACGCACTGCTCGCCGTCCCAGGCGCTGTACGACGCCATCTCGTCCCAGGAGGGACGCGACTTCTCCCACCGCTCGTCGGAGATCGGCGGACCCATCAGGGGCAGCGCCATGGCCTCGGCGGCGGCGCGGTACTCGTCGGGCTCGGTCGTGCGGACCTCGATGCTCATCGGCGTGCCACGGCGGGGGTGAAGGGGCAGGACGACGTCGTCATGCCGTCAGCTTGTCAGAACGGTCGCGTCGCGAGCCGGTGGGTTCAGTCGCGTCCGAACGAGCCGAGCACCGACAGACGTCGCCGCAGTTCGATGTGTGGGCGTCCGACCTGCACCAGTCGCAGCAGGGTGACGAGACCGAGGCCACCCACCATGTTGCCGAACGCCGCGAACGACGACAGCGCCAGCCAGTCGGCGTAGCCGTAGTCGGTGCCACCGACCTGCAACCCGGCGAACATCTTGATCGAGATGACGACGACATGGTTCATGTGCGTGGCGCCGAGCAGGAAGCCGAACGATCCGACGGCGAGCAGCTTGCCGCCTTCGGTCGCAGCGTTGCGGATCATCCATGTCATCAGCGTGATCGCGCCGCCGGCGAGGACGGCGAGCATGAACGACTCGGTCGAGATGCCGCGTCCGACGATCTTCTCCCCCAGTTCGACCGCCGTGCCGCGCAGGTCGGGATAAGCGCCGATCAGGAGGGCGGCGACGATGAACCCGCCGACCAGGTTGAACGCGTAGGTCACGCCCCAGAGGCGCACGAGGCGCTTCCACGACGAGTTGCCGGTGACGACGGTGGTGACCGGCACGAGGAAGTTCTCGGTGAAGAGCTCCGATCGCCCGAGATGGAGCGCGAAGAAGCCGATCGTGAAGGCGAGACCACCGAGGAGCTCGGAGCCCGTCTGGTCCTGGACGAAGAGGAGCGCGAGGACGCCGAAGCCGACGTCGAGGCCGGCGACGAGCCCGGTTGCTGCCACGTTGGAGGCGGGTCGGTTGAGCCGTCTCGCTCCCTCGTCGATGCTGCGGTCGAAGCTCTCGATCAACTCGGGTTCGACGCTCTCCGTCAACTCGGCTGCGACGCGCTCCATCGGCTCGGCTGCGACCTCGTCGTGCCCGGGTCGGGTGACGTCGGGCGTCGCAGCGGTCCTCGGCTCGGTGGTAGACATGCCTCGCAGGATTCCCCTTTTGGAGAATGCCCAAACGCAAGGTGCTGTCCGTCGTGGTGGCGCGTCGACGTCG
>JAUHYJ010000071.1 GCA_030425785.1 Acidimicrobiia bacterium
CACCCGACGAGTGCGCGCACATCCTCGAGCTCGCCGACGGCCGGATGAAGCAGGCGCTCGTCAGCAAGCTCGGCGAGAACCGCGCCAGCGAGAACCGCACCGGATCGGTCGCCTGGGTGAAACACGACGAGACGGCGATCGTGCGCGGCCTGGTGCGACGCGTCGGCGACTTCGTCGGCATCCATCCGCTCCACGCCGAGAACATCCAGGTCGTCCACTACGCCGAGACCCAGCAGTACAAGCCGCACTTCGACGCCTGGGACGTGAACACGCCGAAGGGCCAGGAGAAGACCGCGCGCGGCGGCAACCGGGCGCTCACGGCCCTGATCTACCTCAACGAGGTCGACGGCGGTGGTGGCACCGGCTTCCCCAAGCTCGAGGTCGAGGTCGAACCGCAGCCCGGCCGGATGGTGATCTTCCACAACCTCGATCTCGAGGCGGGGAACCGTCACCGCAATTCGCTCCACGGTGGGCTGCCCGTCACGGCGGGCGAGAAGTGGGCGTGCAACCTCTGGTTCCGCGAGCGCCGCTACCAACAGGGGCCGGCAGCGCCATCGGCGCGCACGGGCGGCGGCGCGCCGCAGAACCGGGCCGCGCGACGCAAGGCGCAGCGCTCGAGCCGCAAGCGCAACCGCTGAGCCGTCAGTCGGTCGGCGTCGACGCGTCCCCCGGGTCGGTCGCCCCATCGCGAGCCGGTCGCATGCGGCGGTAGCGATGGCGCAGGGATGCCGCCATCACCCGGACCGACCGGGGTTCCTGGACGACGCCGGCACGTCGCGAGATGATCTCGTTCAACTCGGCCCCGATGATCATCACGAGGCTGAGCACGTACATCAGCGTGAGTGCGAGCAGGATCGCACCCACCGTCGACTGCACCTGGTTCCGCCCGCCGGTCACCCGGACGTACACCGCGAAGAGCTGGCTCGCGCCGATCCAGCCGATCGTCGTCAGGATCGCGCCCGGCAGGTCGAACCGCCATGGCGTGCGGTGGTTCGGGCCGACGTGGTACAGCGTCGCGGCCCACAGCACCACGGCGGTCAGCACGACGAGCACCGTGAGGATCCTGGCTGCGACGCCGATCGGGAGCGAGGGCAGGAAGGCGAGCACGACCGCGGCGGTCGCGACGACGGCGATGGTGCCGAGCCCGAGGCCGATCGCCACCAGACGCGCGTGCCACCAGCGGCGACCGTCCTCGACGTCGTAGGCGTAGTCGAGCGCACGGATCAGCCCGGCGAAGGCGCGGCTCAGCGTGAACAGCGCCACGAGCGTCGCCACGGTGATGACGCCGCGGTTCGGCGCGCCGAACAGCTCGTCGACGGCGTTCTGCAGCGCCGTCGAGTTCACGAACTGGTCCTTGATGAAGTCGCTCACCCATCCACGCGCGTCGTCGGCGGTCGAGGAGCCGACGACCGAGTCGAGCGAGCTGAGCGCGCTGACGATGGCGAGCACCGCGGCGGGGATCGACAGGACGGTCCAGAACGTGATCGCCGCGGCGAGGTCGCCGGCCCCGTCGAGGCGGTACTCCTCGAGGACGTCCTTGATGAGCTGCCACAGCCACCGCAGCAGCGCCCGGGGACGCCACGGCGGGACGGGCGACTGGAGCTCGTCGCCGGCCCCGGTGTCTCGGCGGCCCGACATCAGGCCGGCTGGTCGGCCTCCTGCAGATCCTGCAGGGCCGACATCGCCCACGCAGCCGAACCGACGACGCCGAGCAGGGACGGCAGGACGGCGCCGCTGCCTCGATTCCGTCCGAAGAGGGCCGACAGCAGCGCGATCGCGCTGCCGACGCCCGAGAGGCAGGCGGCGGCGAGGTTGAGGGTACGGCGGTCGAGGTCCATGGTCAGGCTCCAGGTGCAGTGTCGGTAGCGGTCGGTTCGATGTGGGCGCGCACCTCGGTGGCATCGTCGTTCGTCCACCCCTTCGAGGTGGCGTAGGCGATCATCTTGTCGTATCCGTCGACCCAGTCGTCGCCGGCCGCGTCGCGGCCGAGGTCGCGGCAGCGGGCGACGTCGAGCCAGACGTGCGAGCCGTCGGCCGCCTCGTCGGGGCGGCACCAGTCGGGCCACTGCACGGCGTCGAGCGTGACGGGCCTGACGAGTTCGGCGTGGAGCCGGTCGAGGCGATCGAGGTCGACGAGCTCGGCCGGCGCAGCGGGGGACAGGCGGACGATCACCGGATCAGTCTGACCGCCGGTCAGCGGTACACCAACGTGCCGTCGTCGAGATCCCACGAGGGCAGCACGTCCTTGTCGTCCCAGTAGTCCTGGCCGTGCAGCCACGGGGCGTGGTCGCCCTGGCGGGGGAGCAGGTGCAACCCGCGTCGGATGTAGCCCGGGTTGAAGTTCTCGGGGTCGATCCACGGTGCGAGGGTCATGTCGTGCTCGTCGTCGCGCAGGCGTGGGACGACGACGCTGGCGCCGATCTCGTCCATGTGGTCGAGCAGCCGGATCACGAACTGGGCGATCAGGTCGGCGCGTAACGTCCAGCTCGCACGGAAGTAGCCGAACACCCACGCCATGTTCGGGATGCCGGTGAACATCGTGCCGTGGTACGTGACCGTGTCGTGGAAGTCGAGTGGCTCGTCGTCGATGGTGAAGGCGATGTCACCGAGCACGTTCAGGTCGAACCCGGTCGCGGTCACGATCAGGTCGGCGTCGAGGTGCTCGCCCGACTCGAGCAGGATGCCGGTCTCGTCGAACCGCTCGATCTGGTCGGTGACGACCGACGCCGTGCCCTCGTTGATGGCCTGGAACAGGTCGCCGTCGGGCACGAACGCGATGCGCTCGCGCCACGGGAGGTAGCTCGGGCTGAACGCGGTGTCGACCAGGTCCTGGTACTCGGGCTTGAGCTGCTCGCGCACGCCGGCGAGCAATTGCTCGCGAGCCGACGTCGGGTCGGCGAAGCAGAGCTTGGTGAACGTCGCCGAGTCGAAGATCATCCGCCGACGCACGATCTCGTGGACCCATTCCTCGGGGGTGTCGACCTCGCGGAGCAGGTCGGCGAGCTCGTTGGCGTTGCGACCGGCACGGAAGTACGTCGGTGACCGCTGCAGCATCGTGATGTGCTCGACGTCCCCGGCCATCGCCGGGATGAGGGTCGCGGCGGTGGCGCCGGATCCGATGACGACGACCCGCTTGCCCCGCCAGTCGAGGTCGTCGCTCCAGTCCATCGGGTGGACGATGGTGCCGCCGAAGTCGTCCATGCCGGGCCAGGTCGGCTGGTAGCCCTTCGCGTGGCGGTAGTAGCCCTGGCACATCCAGAGGAAGCGGCACGTGTACTCGAACGGTGCGTCGGTCGCCGTGTCGACGCCTGCGACCGTCCACCGGCCGTCGTCGCTCGACCAGACCGCCGAGTCGATGCGGTGGCGGTAGCGGATGTGTTCGGCCAGATCGTGCTCGTCGATGACCTCGCCCAGGTAGTCGAGGATCTCCTGTGCCGTCGCGATCGGCTTGCCGGTCCACGGCTTGAACCCGTAGCCGAAGGTGTGGAGGTCGCTGTCGGAGCGGATGCCCGGATACGTGTGCGTCCGCCAGGTGCCGCCGAAGTCGGCCTGCGACTCGAGCACGACGAACGAGGTGTCGGGGCGGGAGGTGGTCAGGTGGTACGCGGCGTCGATGCCGGAGATCCCGGCGCCGACCACCAGCACGTCGACGTGTTCGGCCATGGCGAGAGCTTCGCAGCCCAGAGGTCGGCCGACGGAAGCGAACGGTCGGCGGTGGCGATCAGGTGACCGGGGTCACGCCGCGAACGTCCGGCTCACCACTTGCCAGGAAGGTCGCCGACCCGGTCGAACGTGGCGCCGAGGAGCACGCCGAGCTCGCGAGCCTCGCCGGGGGCGAGGTCGATGCCGGGCCGCCCGTGGGCGAATCGGTAGTTGCAGATGACGGCGACGTCGCCGGCGCGCCAGTCGATCGGGCTGCCGAATCGGTCGTAGACGTCGACGAAGGTGCGCAGGTCGGCGTCGGTGAAGTCGGAGTCGTCGCCGAACGTCATCCAGAGTGGCCGCTCGCGCGGAGGGAGGTGCGACACCAACGGCCACGTGTCGAACCACATGAAGTGGTCGGCGATGCTGCTGAACAGCACGTTGCGGTCGAGCTGCGGGAAGTACTCGAACGCCGAGACGTAGTAGCGCGTCTGCAGCAGGCGGTCGGGACCCCACGACGTCTGCAGGCCCTGGCGCTGCGCCTTGGCCTCGGCGACCGCCGGGTCGTCGGTGCCGAGCGACTGTTGCCAGTGGTTGTACACCCCGATCGGCTCGCGGCCCGCGAACGCCTCACGGTCGGTGAGGTTGCGGCGGTAGCAGACACCGAGCTCGACGAGCTTGCGGCCGAACTCGGTGGCGAGGATCGCCTCGGTCGCGCGCAGGTTGTCGGAGACGTACGTGGCGCCACGACCGGGTAGCGCCGCCTTGGCGAGGAACGCCACGCGGCTCGTGCTGCGGCCGACGTAGGCCATCTCGTGGTGGTAGTGCAGCGCGGCCGACAGCGGCGCGCCGATCTCGTAGACGTTGGGGGCGATCGCGCCGCGCGGGTTGGCGCCGGCCTCGTAGGTCATCTCGGCGTCGAGGACGAGCTTCGCGAGGCGGCGCATGTCGCCGTGATCGGTCAGCCCGGTGTGGGTGACGTGGACGAGGCCGACCGCGTCGAACGTGGTCCGCATGCGTTCGGCGAGCGCGCCGTCAGGTCGATCGAGTTCGGCGGTCACGTCGTGGTGACGTCCGTCGACCTCGTACACGGCCCGGTCGAGCGCCGGAACCCCCGGCCACCAGTGGGGCTGGATGACCGTCGACGCACGGTTCTCGGGCTGAGTCGTCAGCACATCGGTCACGGCGGTCTCCTGCTCTCGTACGTGCCGTCACTCGATCGGTGCCGATCGAGCAGCGGCACTCTAACGGGGCGGTTCCCGCTTTGTCGACCTAGTTGGTCACGTTTTGGGCGACCGGTTCACGGAACCGCTGTTCGACCCGCAGGTGCTCGACGACCAGCATCGCCAGGAGGACGACGTCGACCAGGACGAGCAGCGACAACCCGGACAGCGATCCGCCGAGTGCCAGGGCGGTGGTGAGCACCACCACGGCGGCGAATCGCTCGAACGCGACCCGGCCGAAGGCGCGCGCCACGGCCGCGACGATGCCGAGTTGGTTCAGAGCCAGACCGGCCGCGAGCATCCAGCGGAACGCCGCCGGGAGCTCGTCGTCGGGGTGCAGCGTGATCTCCTCCAGCGCCGCGGCCGACAGGATGACACCGGCGACGATCGGCAAGAAGGCGTAGGTGTACACGTCGCGGGCGAAGCGGCCGCGTGCCATCGGTGTCTCGGCCTGCTCGTGGCGGTGCTCGAAGGCCCGGATCGGGCGGTCGAAGAACGACCACCAGAGCAACCCGGCGAACGTCCCGGCGGCGACGAGTGCGACGATGGTCCGGGCGGGCAGGCTGCCCGACTCGTCGAGTGCGTCGACGACGGGGATCCCGAGGGCCACGATCACCTCGCCGAGCGCGACGATCAGGATGAGGCCGTGACGTTCGGCGAAGTGGCCGGGCCGCACGACCCACTCGCTCGACCCGGCCCGGACGGTCCCGATGACGATCACGACGATGGCCGCGATCCACAGCACGATCCGCGGCGTGCGATCGAGGAAGCCACCGACGACCATCAGCGCGATCGCGATCCAGTTCGGGACCGAGTACCGGATGATCGACGCGCGGGCGTCCGGGAAGCCGGCGAGTCCCCAGATCATCATCACCAGCGCCATGGCCAGGATGACCGACAGCGAGATCGCGAACAGCGCCCCTGCGTTGCCGGTGCCCGACAGCGCGGACTCGACCCCGCCGGCCATCGGCACGCTGGCGACGGTCGCGACGAGGAACATCAACCGGACCGGCCGGCTGTTCCCGGCAACGGCGTTGGCCGACCACGTGAACTGCGTCCACGGCAACCAGATCATCGCCATGAGGAGCGCGAACTCGCCCACGCCCGTCCAGTCGGGGTGATGGACGAGGTGGTAGACGAGCCGCGAGAACGCGAACACGAAGACCAGATCGAAGAACAGCTCGACCGGGTCGGCCGTGAAGTCCTCTTCGTACGGTGGAACGTCGATTCCCTTCATCCCCGCCCTTTCGCGCTGTTCGGCAGTCGGCTGCCCGACGGTACCGTGCGACGGATGCACGCCGTGGCGTTCGAGGTCGAGATCCGGATTCCGGCGGCCCAGTCGCTGAAGGACCGCCGTCAGGTGGTGCGGTCGGTGGTCGACGGCGCACGCCGGCGGTTCGGGGTGTCGGCCGCCGAGGTCGGCGGCCAGGACACCTGGCAGCGCGCCACCCTCGGGTTCGCGATCGCGGCGAGCGAGGCCCGACTCGCCGAGGAGACCCTCGACGCCGTCGACCGGTTCCTGTGGTCACGACCCGACATCGAGGTGCTCGACGGCCGGACGCACTGGCTGGTGTGACCAGCGCGGTCGTCAGCGGTCGTAGACGGGGACGTCGGACGCGTACCGCTCTCGGAAGAGGCGGAGCACCTCGCCGTCGTCGGCGTGGCGGCCGGTGGCGTGCTTCGAGTAGAGCGTGTCGCCGTCGACGACGACGTCGAAGACGCCCGCACCACCCGTGATCAGCGTCAGCTCGGCGATCACGTGCTGGTAGTCGTGCAGGAGGTCACGGGCGGCGCCCACGGCGCGCTCGGAATAGTCTCAAGGGACGCAGTACTCGATGCTGATGCGGTGTCCGGCCATGCGGCGAGGGTACCGGCGGCTCAGAGCGTGAGCGTGTAGAAGCGGCTGAAGTCGGTGTCGACGTCTTCCGCGAGGTAGGAGTCGAACGGTTCGCACCGCACGAAGCCCTCCGACTCGTACAGGTGGCACGCGGCGGCGAAGCCGTCGGTCGAACCGGTCTCGAGGCTGAGTCGGTCGTACCCGCGTCGTCGGGCCTCGGCGACGATGTGGCGCAGCATCACCCGCCCGACGCCCCGGCCGAGATGGTCGTCCGCCGTCCGCATCGACTTGATCTCGCCGTGTGTCGCGTCGATCTCGCGGACGGCGCCGCATCCCGCCAACGCGTCGCCGTCCCAGATCGACCAGAACGTGATCGACGGATGTCGGAGCCCGTCGAGGTCGAGGAAGTGGCACGCATCGGGCGGCGAGTTCTCGAGCATCCCCTCGGCGTGGCGCAGCAGCAGCGCCTGGATCGCGTCGCCGCTCAGGTCGTCGGTCTCGATGCGCCAGTCGGTCACGTCACGATCCTGTCAGGAGTACCGGTTTCCATCAGCCCGAGTTCCGCAGGCCGGTGGCGATCGTGTTCAGCGTGAGCTGGATGCCGCGACCGACCAGTTCGTCGGTGTCGCCGGCCCGGTGGCGGGCGAGCAGCTCGACCTGCATCACGTGGAGGGGGTCGAGGTAGGGGAAGCGGTTGCGAATGCTGCGGGCCAGCGCGGGGTTGTCGACGAGCGGGTCGTCCGAGCCGGTCAGCTCGGCATGCCATCGGCGGGTCAGCGCGTGCTCGTCGGCGATGCGTTCGAAGACCGAGTCGCGCAACGAAGCATCGGTCACGAGCGCATCGGCGTAGCGACGACCGATGTCGAGGTCGGCCTTGGCGAGCACCATGCCCATGTTGTTGAGCATCGCTTGGAAGAACGGCCACCGGGCCGACATGTCGGCCAGCAGGGCGCGTCGTTCGTCGTCGGTGGCGAACGCTTCGAACGCCGAGCCGGCACCGAACCAACCGGGCAGGTTGAGCCGGCACTGGCTCCAGCCGAACACCCACGGGATCGCCCGCAGGTCCTCGATCCGGTCGGACTGCTTGCGGCTCGCGGGCCGGCTACCGACGTTGAGGCTCGCGATCTCGCCGATCGGGGTGATCTCGCGGAAGAACGTGACGAACTCGCCCGGTCGCCCGACGGCCGTGCCGTCGATCAGGCCCCGGTAGGTCTGCAGCGCCAGCTCGGCGAGCTCGTTCATCGCGTCGGTGAAGCGCGGACCGTCGTCGTCGAGGTGTTCCGCGTCGAGACAGCTCGCCTCGAGCGTGGCGGCGAGCAACGTCTCGAGGTTGCGCCGCGCCGAAGCGGGCTGGGCGTACTTGGCCGCGACCATCTCACCCTGCTCGGTGATGCGCAGCTGGCCGTGGACGGATCCGGGCGGCTGGGCGAGGATCGCCTGGTACGCCGGGCCGCCGCCACGACCGACGGTGCCGCCGCGACCGTGGAACAGGCGGATGCGCACCCCGGCAGCGTCGGCGGCGGCGACGAGGGCACGCTGGGCCCGATAGAGCTCCCACTGCGACGCGACGTAGCCGCCGTCCTTGTTCGAGTCGGAGTAGCCGATCATGACCTCCTGCCAGCCGCCGCGGCTGGTCACGAGTTCGGCGTAGCGGGCGTGCGTGAGCAGCGCCGTGAGGGTGGTGTCGGCGGCCCGCAGGTCGGCGATCGTCTCGAACAGCGGCACGATGTCGAGCGCGGACGTGATCGCCCCCGTCGCGTGATCGACGCGGACCAGTCCGACCTCTTTCAACAGCACGGCGACTTCGAGCACGTCGCTGACCGACTCGGCCATCGAGATCACGTAGTGGGGGATCGTCGGCGCGCCGAAGCGTTCGTGCGCCGATGCCGCCTCGCGGAGCACGGCGAGCTCGCCGGCGGTGAGGTCGGAGTAGTCGACGTGGGGCGACCCGAGCGGGCGGGCGTTCGACAGCTCGTCGGTGAGCAGTGCGATGCGGGCGTCCTCGTCGAGGTCGAGGTAGCCGGCGGTGACGCCGGCGACGTCGAACAGCTCGGCCACGACCTGCTCGTGTACCGCCGAGTTCTGACGCATGTCGAGGCCGCACAGGTGGGTGCCGAAGATCTCGAGCGCCTCGCGCACGGGTGCGACCCGTTCGTCGGCGAGCGAGCCCGCGCCGTGCGACCGCAACGACGCGATGACGACGTCGAGATCGGCGATCAGTTCGTCGACGGAGCGATACGGCTCGACCTCGGCGTGCGGTGCGGGGCCGGGCACCTCGTCGAGCACCTGGGCCGCCATGGCCCAGAGCCGGGCGTGCAGGAGCCGGAGCGCGCGCCGGTACGGCTCGTCGGCGCGGAACGGCGAGTCGTCGAGCGAGGCGTCGGCGAGCGCGTTCAGCTCGGGCGTCGGCGTGACCAGACGGGCCGACATCGACAGGTCGCGCGACAGGTGCCGTAGCGCAGCCAGGTGGCGCCGGAACGCGACGCCTGCCTGCGACTCGACGGCGAGCTTCAGGACCGGGGCCGTGACGAACGGATTGCCGTCGCGGTCGCCGCCGATCCACGACCCCATGGCGATCGGTCGCCGGTTGTCGAGGTGGTGGCCGAGCCGTTGCTCGCTCAGCTCGGCGAGGTCGCGGCGGAGTCGCGGCACCGTCCGGAAGATGCTCGACTCGTAGTAGCGCAGTGCCTCGTTGATCTCGTCGCGGACCCGCAGCTTCGAGAGGCGGATCTTCGCCGTCTGCCACAGGGTGAGTACCTCGAGTCGGAGCTCGTCGTCGATCTCGGCGAGCTCGGACGGGCTGTCGAGCGAACGCGCTCGGCGTTCGAGCAACCGGGCGACGGTGTCGACGTGATCGAGGATCGTCTGTCGTCGTACCTCGGTCGGGTGGGCCGTGATGACGGGCGAGACCCGCAGCTCCTCGAGGGCGGTCACGATCGTGTCGGCGTCGACGCCGTTCGCGAGGAGCTTGTCGAAGCCGGCGGGCAGGCTGCCCTCCTGCGAGCCGGTTCCGGCGTCGCGATGGTAGCGGCGCCGCCGTTCGGCGTGGAGGTCCTCGGCGGTGTTCGCCAGGAGCGAGAGCCAACCGAACGCCCGGATCAGATGGAGCTGATCGGCGAGGTCGGCGGCCGCCAGCCGGGTCGTGAGCTCGGCGATCGGCGTGTCGCCGTCGCGTCGCGCCTCGACGGCGGTGCGCCGGACGGTCTCGACCAGCTCGAAGGTGTCGTCGCCGGCCTGTTCACGCAGCACGTCGCCGATCAGTCGGCCGAGCAGCCGGATGTCGGCCGAGGCGTCGGCGGAGCGGGACGGTGCCGTGTCGGCAGTGGCGGAGGTGTCGGAGGCGTCGGCGGTGTCGGTCATGGGGGCTCGGCAGGGCTGGACGTCAGCTGCGGTCGAGCGTAACCGTCACGACGGCACCCCCGAATCCGTTCGCCTGGTCGCGGCCCTCGACGACGACCTCGTCGACGTCGTCGGGGATCGCGACGCCGGTCTGGCGGCGCGTGAACGGTTGCTCGTTCGCGTGATCGTGGGTGAGGGTGTGGACCCCGTACTCCGTGCAATCGGGCCCGAGGATGCGCCACCCGTCGGCGTACCGCTCAGGGGTGTCGTACGGGGACGACAACGTGACCGTGAACGTCCAGAGCCCGTCGTCGCCCCGCTCGCCCGTCGCGTCGAGCACGTCGGGGAACTCGTCGGGCGACGAGTCGCCCGAGGCACACGCCCTCGCCGCCGCGCCCGCCGCCGAATCACCCGTGCCGGTGGTCGTGCCGGTGGTCGTGCCGGTGCTGATGCTCG
>JAUHYJ010000736.1 GCA_030425785.1 Acidimicrobiia bacterium
ATCGACGACTTCCTCGCCGGTGCGGGCTCGTCGTCGTCCACCGCCGAGCGCGTCGAGGCGATCGGCCTCGGTCTCGGGCTTGCCGGCACCGTGCTCGCGGTCGGCATCATCGTGTTCGCGACGATGACACCTCGCGGCCCGATGTCCGAGACCCGCCGACTCCTGTGGATCGCAGCGGCGGCCGGTCTCGCCGTGACGATCGGGGCGGCACTCGAGGCCGCAGGCACGGCCGCGATCGTCGATCGGAGCTGGATCGACACGATCACCGACGGCGAGTCACCGAGCGCCATGGTCCGGCTCGGTGCGGGTGTGCTCGTGGTCGTCGGGTTGGCGATCGAGCTGGCGTCCATGCGCGGCGTCCGGGTCGACGACGACGTCCGGTGGGAGCCGGTGTCCGGCGATGTCTTCGCCATCGCCGGTGTCGCGTTCTGCGTACTCTCGTTCGGCTTCGACGGGCACACGGTCACCGAAGGTCCCCGGCTGGTCCACGTCGCGCTCGACATCGTCCACGTCACGGCGGGCGGGGTCTGGTTCGGCGGTGTCGTCGCCTTGGTCGTCGTCGCGCGGGCGCGGCGCGGCCGGTCCTCGATGGCGCCGTTGATCATCCGGTTCTCGTCGGTGGCGACCGTCGCTCTGGTGGCGGTCGCCGTCGCCGGGGCCGGGATGACGTGGCTGATCGCCGACGGTCTCGGCGACCTCACGGGCACACCGTGGGGTCGGCGGTTGCTGGCGAAGCTCGCGCTCGTGGGCGTGGCTGCGGCCGTCGGCGGCTACAACCACTTCGTCGTGGTGCCGAAGTTGCGCCACGGCGATGCCGCGGGCGAAGCGATCGCCCGCACGACGCTGCGAACCGAAGCGGTACTGCTCGGCGCGGCCGTCGTCGTGACGGTCCTGCTCGTGCGCGCGTCGACGAACTGACTGCGTACGGGGCACCTCTCACCCCGGGGTGGGGTAGGCCCCACCATGGGTTCGCCGGGCGGCTCCATGGTCCGGAGCGCCGTCGATCGAGACGATGGAGTCATGAACACGACCTCCGTCCTCACGGCGACCCCGGCGCCGATGGCTCCCACCGGCACGGCGCTCGTCGCAGCCCGCGACCTGACCCGCATCTGGGGCAAGGGCGATGCCGCCCAGGTCGGCGTCGCCGACGCCTCGCTCGACGTCCGTCGAGGCGAACTGGTGGCGATCGTCGGCCCGTCGGGTGCGGGCAAGAGCACGCTCGCCGCGCTGATCGCCGGCATCGACCGACCGACATCGGGCTCGCTCGTCGTCAACGGCACCCGGATCGACCGGATGAAGATCGACCGGCTCGCCGCCTGGCGTGGCGAGAACGTCGGGATCGTGTTCCAGGACTTCCACCTGCTCCCGACGCTGACGGCGATCGAGAACGTCGAGCTCGCGATCGAGCTCGCCCAGCGATCGACCGGGCGCCGCGAGCGTCGTCGGCGCTCGATCGAGGCGCTCGATGCCGTCGGCCTCGGCGGGTACGCCCGCCGGCTGCCGGCCCAGATGAGCGGTGGCGAGCAGCAACGTGTCGGCGTGGCCCGCGCGATGGTGACCGGCGCGCCGCTCATCGTCGCCGACGAGCCGACCGGCGCGCTCGACCGGGCGAACGGTGACGCCGTCCACGCCCTCCTGCTCGATCAGGCTCGCCGTGGCACCACGGTCGTCTTCATCACGCACGACCTCGATCTGGCGGGGACGGCCGACCGGGTCGTCCACATGCTCGACGGTCGCATCGACACGATCGAAGGAGGTCGGTCATGACACCCATGCTCCGCCAGTTCCGCCGGGCTCCCGGCCGGATCATCGCGAGCATCGTCGCGATGGCGCTCGCCATCGGCGCGATCGGCGTGCTCGCCATCCCGAGCGTGTCGGAAGGCACGCTGCACGAGGCGGTCGGCCGTGACGGGCTCGCCGATCTGATCGTCAACACCTCGCCGCTGGACGACGAGACGGTCGCCGCGGTCGACGCTCTCGACGACGTGGCCAAGGCCGAAGGGCAGGCGATCGCCGCCATCGAGCTCGACGACGGGTTCCTGACCCGCTTGATCGGGCTCGACTTCGCCGACCAGACGATGGATCTCGTCCAGCTCTCCGGCGGGCGGCTCCCAGCCGCCGCGGACGAGGT
>JAUHYJ010000072.1 GCA_030425785.1 Acidimicrobiia bacterium
CAACGACCGTCTCGGCCACCAGACCGGTGATGCCCTGCTGATCGCCTTCGCCGACCGGCTCGAGCTCGCTCGCCCGACCGACGCCGAGGTCGCCCGACTCGGCGGTGACGAGTTCGCCGTGCTGATTCGGAACCACGGCGACGATCCGCAGCATCTCGTGCGCAAGATGCACGCCGTGCTCACGCAGCCACTCGTGATCGACAGCTTCCCGATCACCGTCGGTGTCAGCATCGGGGTCGCCCGCGTGCACCAGGACGCACACACGACGACCGATCTCGTGCGCGCCGCCGACACGGCGATGTACAAGGCGAAGCGAACCGGCGGCACGTTCGCGCTCTACGACCGGTCCGCGCGCACCCACCAGCACGGTCGCCTCAACCTGCTGTCCGAGCTGAGCGCCGCGCTCGACGATCACCAGCTGCACCTCAATTTCCAGCCTCAGCTGCGCATGGCCGACGGCCGGGTCGACACCCTCGAGGCGCTCGTGCGCTGGGTCCATCCGCACTACGGCCCGATCGCCCCGTCGGAGTTCATCGGCTTGGCCGAACAGACCGATCTCATCGACCCGATCACCGTGCAGGTGCTGCGCACCGCGACGCAGGGTGTGATGGCCGGCGGCATCTCGGCCCGCCTGGCCGTGAACGTGTCACCACGCAGCCTGGAGGACGCCGAGTTCGTGAACACGATCCTGTCGATCGTCGCCGAGGCCGGGCTCGCACCGCACCAACTCGAACTCGAGATGACCGAGCGCGAGCTCGTCCGTCAACCCGAGCGCACCAAGTACGCGATCGAGAAGCTGCGTTCGGCCGGTGTGCGCATCGCGATCGACGACTTCGGGGTCGGGTACTCGTCGTACCAGACCCTCCGACTGTTCGACGTCGACCGGGTCAAGATCGACCGCGAGTTCGTCCAAGGCCTGCTGGCGTCGGACAAGGACCGACTCATCGTGTCGTCGCTCATCGAGCTGGCGCATGCGCTCGGGCTCGACGTCGTCGCCGAGGGCGTCGAGAGTCAGGGCGTGTGGAACGCGCTGCGCGAACTCGGGTGCGACGTGGCCCAGGGCTACGGCATCGCCGTGCCGATGGACTATGTCGAGATGCGGCGCTGGTTCGCCGACTGGTCCGAGACGTACGGCGGCACACCGCTGCACCAGCGTCCGACCGCCTGAGCGGGCTGCGACGGCACGCGCCGTCTCTGCCAGGCTGGACCGGTGACCGATCGCCCCACCCCTGCGCTCCTGCTCGATCGGGCGGCGCTCGACCACAACCTCGCCGCAATGGCCGCCGTCCATCCCGGGCGCCGGCTCCGCCCACACGTCAAGGCCCACAAGTGCACGGCGCTCGCCGCGGCCCAACAAGCCGTCGGCCACACCACCTTCACCTGTGCGACACCGCACGAGGTGGTCGGACTGGCGGCGGCGGGGGTCGGCGACGAGCTCCTGCTCGCCAACGAGACCGTCGACCTCGACCGGCTCAGGGCGATGGCCGCACTCGACGTCCCGGTCCTGGTCGCCGTCGACTCACCCGAGACGGTTCGGGCCGCCGCCGACGCCGGCATCACCGCGTGCCTCGTCGACGTCAACGTCGGCCTGCCGCGATGCGGTGTCGCGCCCGACCGTGCCGGCGCCATCGCCGACCTCGCCCGACGCGCCGGGCTCGACGTGCGCGGGGTCATGGGGTACGAGGGCCACCTGATGATGGTGACCGACCGCGACGACCGGCGCGCCCGGGTGGCGGCGGCGATGGAGCTCCTCCGGGCGGCGCACGCCGACGTCGGCGGCGACATCGTCTCGGCGGGCGGCACCGGCACGTACGACCTGCACGGCGACACGGGCGTCACCGAGGTGCAGGCCGGCAGCTACGTCGCGATGGACACGCACTATGCGCAGCACGACTTCCCGTTCCGTCAGGCGTTGTTCGTCGAGGGGACCGTGATCTCGGTGAGCAGCGACTGGGCGGTCGCCGACGTCGGCCTCAAGGCGCTCGGCATGGACCACGGCAACCCGACCATCGAGGGTGCGACGGTGTGGTTCTGCTCGGACGAGCACGTCACGTTCGCACCGGGTGACCCGGTCGCGGTCGGCGACCGGGTCAGGGTCGTGCCGGCCCACATCGACCCGACGATGGCGCTGCACGAGGCCGTCTGGGTCGTCGAGGACGACGTCGTGGTCGACCGGTGGCCGATCGACCTGCGCGGCTGGTGACGCGCTACCGCGCGAGCGCGGCGAGCAGGTTGCGGAACGCCCGCCCGCGATGCGAGATCGCATGCTTCTCGGCGTCGGTCATCTCGGCGAACGTCCGGCCGTCTCCGTCGGCCGGGGCGAACACGGCGTCGTAGCCGAAGCCGGCATCGCCCCGCTCGGTCTCGGTGATCACGCCGTCACACACCCCGTCGACAGCGAGCTCGGCACCGTCGGGCCAGCGCACGAGCGCGCAGGTACGGAACGCCGCCCGACGATCGGCCAGGCCGTCGAGCTCGGCGAGCAGCTTGGCCCGATTGTCCGCATAGCTGCTCCCGTCGCCGGCCCAGCGCGCCGAGTGGACGCCCGGTGCGCCGTCGAGCGCGGCGACTTCGAGACCGGTGTCGTCGGCCACGGCGGGGAGGCCGCTCGCCTCGCAGATCGCCACCGCCTTCAGCCGTGCGTTGCCGACGAGCGTGTCAGCGTCCTCGACGACGTCGGGCACCTCGGGCGGACGCGGCACGAGCTCGACGGCGTCGCCGAGGATCGCCGCGATCTCGGCGACCTTGTCGGGGTTCGCCGAGGCGCACACCAGGCGGAGTCGCTCGGTCATCGCGGTGTCGGCGGCGTCGCGACGATCTCGCGCTGGGCGGCGGCGATCTGACCGAGCCCGTGTTCGGCCAGGCCGAGCAGCGCATCGAGCTCGGATCGCGAGAACGCCATGCCCTCGGCCGTGCCCTGCACCTCGACGAAGCGCGCCTCGCCGCCGTCGACCGGCGACAGCATGACGACGTTCATGTCGACCTCGGCCCGGCTGTCCTCGACGTAGGGCAGGTCGAGCACCGGCGTGCCGTCGACGATGCCGACGCTGATCGCCGAGCAGAACGAGTGCAGCGGATGCGCGGCGAGATCGCCACGGCCGACGACCCGGCTGAGCGCGTCGTGCAGGGCGATGAATCCGCCGCAGATCGACGCGGTGCGGGTGCCACCGTCGGCCTGCAGCACGTCGCAGTCGACGACGACCTGGCGCTCGCCGAGCGTCTTCATGTCGCAGGCGGCCCGCAGCGAGCGGCCGATCAGGCGTTGGATCTCGACGGTCCGCCCGCTCTGCTTGCCCTTGGCGGCCTCACGGCCAATCCGCTCCGGCGAGGAGCCGGGAAGCATCGAGTACTCGGCGGTGACCCACCCGGTGCCGCTCCCCCGCATCCACCGGGGCACGTCCTCGTCGATCGACGCGGTGCAGAGCACCCGCGTCCGACCGAACGACACGAGGCACGAGCCGTCGGCCATCTCGGTGAAGTCGCGCTCGAACCCGAAGGGTCGCAGTTCGTCGTCGGCACGTCCGTCGGGTCGGGTCATGGTGGGCTCCAGTTCGGGGGTCAGGCGTGTCGGGCGGGTCAGAGCGGCCAGCGCTGCGCGGCGCCGACCTCCGAGCCGAGCAGCCGCTCGCCCAGCTCGCGGAACGAGTCGACGTCACCGCTCGACAGGAAGCGATGTTGGCCGACCGAGCCCGGTGGGCGCAACAACCCGAGATCGCCCAGCCGGGCGGCCGCCGCGAACGCCGTCTCGTCGGCCGAGCTGACGAGGGTGACGCCGGGACCCATGACGTCGCCGATCGTGCGGGCCAGGAACGGGTAGTGCGTGCATCCGAGCAGCAGCGCGTCGACGTCGGCGTCGACCACCGGCGCGAGCAACCGCTCGGCCAGCACCGTGACCTCGTCGCCGGTCGTCTGACCGCGTTCGACGAACTCGACGAAGCCGGGGCAGGCGGCGAGTGCGAGGTGCACCGGCGCACCAGTGCGCGCGATGGCGTCGACGTAGGCACCCGACGACATCGTGCCCACCGTGCCGATGACCCCGACACGTCCCGTGCGGGTGGTACGGACGAGCGATCGCGCACCCGGTTCGATCACGTCGATGATCGGCACCGGCAGTTCGGCGCGGATGTCGTCGAGGCCGGACGCCGTCGCGGTGTTGCAGGCGACGACGATCGCCTTGACGTCGAAGTCGTCGACCAGCGACTGCGACAACTCGCGTGCGTACCCGTGCACGTCGTCGAGCGGCTTCGACCCGTAGGGGTACCGACCCGTGTCGCCGATGTAGACCAGATCCTCGGCCGGGAGCAGGTCGATGAGGGCGCGCGCCACGGTCAGCCCGCCGAACCCTGAGTCGAACATCCCGATCGCCCGATGCACGCGGTCAGGCTAGTGAGACGGCGGCGGTCCGGACCGGCGTGGCACATGGCACCCGTCGCGGCGACGCGCTCGGCTCCACGACGTGACATGCTCGGTCGCGAACATGAGTGACGATCTCGCCCCCGACGACCGCCAGGCCTGGTCCTCGACGGTCGTGCTCAGCGACGGGACGACCGCGCGCGTCCGGCCGATCGAGCCGTCGGACGCGCCGACGTTGGCGGCCTTCCACGAACGGCAGTCGCCCGACAGCCGCTACCGGCGCTTCTTCTCCCCCAAGCCGACGCTGACCGACCGCGATCTCGAACGCTTCACCGAGGTCGACTTCGTCGATCGCGCCGCGCTCGTCGTCGAGCAGCACGGCGAGTTCATCGGCTGGGCGAGCTACGACCGATGGAAGAACCGATCGGACGTCGAGGTCGCGTTCCAGGTCGACGACGCCCATCAGGGCAAGGGCATCGCGACCCTGTTGCTCGAGCACCTCGCCGCCATCGCCCGCCACAACGGCTTCGAGCGGTTCACCGCCCAGACGATGGCCGACAACCGGGCGATGCTGACCGTGTTCTCGAAGGCGGGGTGGCCGGTCCACCGCCGCTTCGACTCGGGCATCATCGACATCGACTTCCCGCTCGACCCGACCGCCGAGTTCATCGACTCGGTCGAGCGACGCGAACAACGTGCCGACTCGCGCGCCGTGGCGCAGCTGCTGTTGCCGACGTCGATCGCCGTGATCGGTGCCAGCGATCGGGCCAACACGATCGGCGACACCCTGTGGCGGCACGTGGTGGCCAACGGCCGCATCCCGGCGTACGCCGTCAACCCGAACCGCTCGCGCATCGGTGCGACGACGACCTTCGCGTCGGTCACCGACATCCCCGACGACGTCGGGCTCGCGATCGTCGCGGTCCCGGCCGAGGCACTCGTGGCGACGCTCGACGAGTGCATCGAGAAGCGCGTCCGCGGCGCGATCGTCGTCACGGCGGTCGATCCGGACGAGCTCGACATCGCCGCCGCCGTCTCGAACGCCCGTCGCAACGGCCTGCGCATCATCGGCCCGACGAGCATGGGGCTGGCGTCGCCACGCCCCGACCTCGAGCTGCAGGCGGCCCTGGTCGACGTCCAGCTCCCCGGCGGCAACGTGGCCGTGTCGATGCAGTCGGGCACGCTCGGCTCGTCGCTGCTGCGGCACGCCGCCGACCTCGACCTCGGACTGTCGTGGTTCGTCTCGCTCGGCGACAAGTACGACGTGTCGGCCAACGACCTGCTCCAGTTCTGGGAGGACGACGCCGCGACCTCGGTCATCGCGCTCTACACCGAGTCGCTCGGCAACCCGCGCAAGTTCGCGCGCATCGCCCGGCGCGTCTCGCGCAGCCGGCCGATCGTCTCCGTGCGCACCGGCGCCGCGCTGACCGACCCGGCGAACGCCACGCTGTACCGCCAGACCGGCGTCATCGAGGTGCCGACCGTGACCGCCCTGCTCGACACGGCCCGGGTGTTCTCGAGCCAACCCCTTCCGACCGGCCCGCGCATCGCGGTGCTGTCGAACTCGCGGAGCCCCGCCGTGCTCGCCGAGGCGACCCTCACCACCGCCGGCCTCGAACCGGTGGCGCCACCGCAGCCGCTGTCGTGGCGCAGCCGACCCGACGACTACGAGGGCGCGGTCCGCGCTGCGCTCGGGTCACCCGACATCGACGCCGCGATCGTGATCCACGCGCCGCCGACCGAGCACGACGTCAACGCGCCGAGCGAGGCGATCGAGCGGGCGGCCGACGAGGCCGACAAGCCGATCGTGACCGTCATGCTGGGCGCCGGTGACGGGCCGCTCCGGCCCGGTTCGCCCGTGCCGAGCTTCGCGTTCCCCGAGCAGGCCGCCGGCGTGCTGGCCCGGATGGTGGCGTACGCCGCGTGGCTCGACTCGGAGGCGGCCGACGACGACGGCGTGCCGGACGGGATCGACCGCGCCGCAGCCGACGCCGTGATCGACCGCATGATCGAGACCGGCGCCGCCGGGCCCGAGGAGGTCGGGAACCTGCTGGCCTCGTACGGCGTGCCGGTGCTGCCGACGCGCCGCGTCGCGTCCACCGACGCGGCCGCGGCCGCCGCCGAGGTCGGCTACCCGGTCGCGATCAAGGCGAAGCAGCGCCGCATCGGCCGTTCGGTCGAGGCGGGAGTCGCACTCGACCTCACCGACGAGCACGACGTCGTCTCGTCCGTCGAGGCGATGACGCAGCACCTGGGCGACGACGCGGCCATGGTCGACGTGCAGCGGATGGCGACACCCGGTGTCGACCTGCGCATCCGGGTCGACGACGACGCCCGGCTCGGGCCGATCATCACCGTCGGGCTCGGCGGGGTGCAGGCCGACCTGATCGGCGACGAGGTCAGCCGGCTGGCGCCCGTGTCGCCCACCGTCGGACGCCGGATGGTCGAGGGAACACGAGCCGCCGCCGCCCTCGACGACGACGCGCTCACCCAGGTGGGCGAGCTGATCGCCCGCATCGCCCAGCTCGCCTCCGACCACTCACGCATCGACCGGCTCGACGTCAACCCGCTGATCGTCTCGGCCGACGGGGCGGTCGTCAGCGACGCCACGGTGGTACTCGGCGAGGCCGAGCTCGAAGAACCCGTCCGCCGACTCGACGCCTGAGCCTTCCCCGATCGCTCGCGATCTCCCTCGATCGGGACGAAAGACCCGGATCTCGGCGGTCGACACGGCCGGGACCTTCGGCCGTGTCGAGCACGACGTGCACGCCTCGACAATGGACTGCATGACGGCGACGACGCTCGACGGGAACGAAGCGGCCGCACGGGTCGCGTACGCACTGTCGGAGGTGATCGCCATCTACCCGATCACGCCCGCGTCGCCGATGGGCGAACACGCCGATGCGTGGTCGTCGGCGGGCCGGCCGAACCTGTGGGGTGGGGTCCCCGACATCGTCGAGATGCAGTCGGAGGGCGGTGCCGCCGGGGCCCTGCACGGTGCCGTCCAGGCCGGCTCGCTGGGGACGACGTTCACGGCGTCGCAGGGCCTGCTGCTGATGCTGCCCAACATGTTCAAGATCGCCGGCGAGCTGACGCCGACGGTCATCCACGTCGCCGCCCGCGCGATCGCCACCCACGCGTTGTCGATCTTCGGCGACCACTCCGACGTCATGGCGGCCCGCACCACCGGCTTCGCGATGCTGGTCGCCGGCTCGCCGCAGGAGGCGCACGACTTCGCCGCCGTGACCCATGCGGCCACGCTGCGTTCGCGGGTCCCGTTCCTGCACGTGTTCGACGGGTTCCGGACCTCGCACGAGATCAACCGCGTCGAGCTGTTGACCGACGACGACCTCCGCCTGCTCGTACGCGACGCCGACATCGCCGCCCACCGCGATCGACGGCTGCGTCCGACGGCGCCCGTGGTCCGCGGCACGGCCCAGAACCCCGACGTGTTCTTCCAGGGCCGCGAGGCCTGCAACCTCTACCACGACCGCGTCCCGGGCACCGTCGAAGCCGTCTTCGACGAGCTGGCGGCGATCACCGGCCGTCGGTACGGCCTGGTCGAGTACCACGGCGCTCCCGACGCCGAGCGCGTGGTCGTCCTGATGGGCTCGGGCAGTGGTGCGGCCCACGAGGCGGTCGACGAGCTCGTCCGTCGCGGCGAGCGCGTCGGCGTGCTCACCGTGCGACTGTTCCGTCCGTTCCCGACCGAGGCCCTGCTCGCGGCGCTGCCGGCGTCGGTGCGCTCGCTGGCGGTGCTCGACCGCACCAAGGAGGCCGGTTCGGTCGGCGAGCCCCTGCTGCAGGACGTGCTCACGACGCTCGTCGACGGCGGGCGCGGCGACGTGCGGGTGATCGGTGGGCGCTACGGCCTCGGGTCGAAGGAGTTCACGCCGGCGATGGTGGCCGCCGTGCTGGACGAGGCCGGCCGCGACGAGCCTCGACGCCGGTTCACCGTCGGCATCGTCGACGACGTCACCCACCTGAGCCTCGAGTACGACCCCGAGTTCCGGGTCGAGAGCCCGCACCGGTCGGCGGTGTTCTACGCACTGGGCAGCGATGGAACCGTCGGGGCGAACAAGGCGTCGGTGAAGATCATCGGTGACGAACCGGGTCTGCACGCCCAGGGGTACTTCGTGTACGACTCGAAGAAGTCGGGGTCGATGACGGTCTCGCACCTCCGGTACGGCGATCAGCCGGTGCGGTCGACGTACCTCGTCGACGAGGCCGACCTCGTCGCCTGCCATCAGTTCGGTCTGCTCGACCGGTTCGACGTCCTCGAGCGAGCGCGCCGGGGTGGCACGCTGCTGCTCAACAGCCCGTACCCGGCCGGCGAGGTGTGGGGGCACCTGCCGGCCGGCGTACGGGCACGGATCGTCGAGCTCGGCCTGCGCGTGTTCACGATCGACGCCGCCACGATCGCCCGCAAGGTGGGTCTGCCGGGTCGGATCAACACCGTCATGCAGCCGTGCTTCTTCGCGCTCGCCGGGGTGATGGACGTCGATCGTGCCGTCTCGGCGATCAAGACCTCGATCGAGCACGCGTACGGTCGGCGAGGCCGACTGACCGTCGAGCGCAACCACGACGCCGTCGACCGGGCGCTCGGCGAGCTGTCCGAGGTGGCGGTGCCCGACACCGCGCCCGACGAGGTGTTCTCGCCCGCGACCCTGAGCGCCGTCGAGGCGCCCGAGGGCGAGCGCGACTTCGTCGAGCGTGTGACCGCGACGATGTTGGCCGGTCGCGGCGACCTGCTCCCGGTCTCGGCGCTGCCCGTCGACGGCACCTTCCCGACCGCCACGACCCGCTTCGAGAAGCGGGCCCTCGCCGACCGGATCCCGATCTGGGAGCCGGACCTGTGCATCGACTGCGGCAAGTGCGCCATCGTGTGCCCGCACGCGGCGATCCGGCTGAAGGTCTATGAGCCCGGGACGATCGCCGACGCACCCGACGGTTTCCCGACCAAGTCGTTCCGGTCGCGCGAGCTCGACGGCGTGCACCTGACGGTGCAGGTCGCACCCGACGACTGCACCGGGTGCGGCATCTGTGTCCAGGTCTGCCCGGCCAAGGACAAGACCCAGGTCAAGCGCAAGTCGATCAACATGCGCGACGTCGTCGAGCACCGCGACGTCGAGCGCGAGCGGTGGGCCTACTTCCGGTCGATCCCGGAGCTCGACCGGACCGAGATCACCCACGACTCGGTCAAGAACAGCCAGCTGCTCGAGCCGCTCTTCGAGTTCTCGGGTGCGTGCTCGGGCTGCGGCGAGACGCCGTACCTGAAGCTGCTCACCCAGTTGTTCGGCGATCGGCTCGTGGTCGCCAATGCGACCGGCTGCTCGTCGATCTTCGGCGGCAACCTGCCCACGACGCCGTGGGCCAAGAACGCCGACGGGCTCGGACCGGCCTGGTCGAACTCCCTCTTCGAGGACAATGCCGAGTTCGGGCTCGGCATGCGTCTGGCGGTCGAGCACCACCAGCACGAGGCGAGCCGTCTCGTCGACGAGCTGGCCGGTGCGATCGGCCCCGAGTTGGCGGCGGCATTGCTGGCCAATGCCCAACCGACCGAGGCCGACGTCGTCGCGCAGCGCCGACGAGTGGCGGCGCTGCGCGAACGACTGGCGACGATCGACGACGAGCGAGCTCGACGACTCGCGACCATCGCCGACGAGCTGGTGCGCACCAGCAACTGGATCGTCGGCGGTGACGGCTGGGCGTACGACATCGGGTTCGGCGGCGTCGACCACGTGCTCGGCAGTGGCCGCAACGTCAATCTGCTGGTCCTCGACACCGAGGTGTACTCGAACACCGGCGGGCAGGCGTCGAAGTCGACGCCGCTCGGTGCGGTCGCCAAGTTCGCGACCGCGGGCAAGCCGACCGGCAAGAAGGACCTCGGTGCGATCGCGCGTAGCTACGGCAACGTGTACGTCGCCCAGGTCGCGCTCGGGGGCAGCGACATCCAGACGGTGAAGGCACTCATCGAGGCCGACCGCTGGGACGGCCCGTCGCTGATCATCGCCTACTCGACCTGCATCGCCCACGGCATCGACATGGAGACGTCGATGCAGCACCAGAAGGACGCGATGAAGTCGGGCTACTGGCCG
>JAUHYJ010000073.1 GCA_030425785.1 Acidimicrobiia bacterium
GTAGTCGATGCGCTGACGGAACTCCGACGTGGTGATGCCCTGGCGATCGAGCAGGGCGTACCCCTCGCTCGAACCGGGCAGGCCCTCTGCCGACAGGCTGACACGGAGGTCGTACACCTGGTCGGCCGGCACCAGGACGGTCCGGCCACCGTCGGTGAGCTCGTACTCGACGTTCTGGCTGATCAGTTCGTCGGTCACCGCTGCGGCATCGCGCGGTTCGAGATCGGTGTACACCGCGGCCATCGCCGTGGTGGTCCCGGAACGGGTGAGTACGAACGCGCCGACGACGAGCGTCAGCACGGCGGCGCCGAGTGCGACCTTCTGGATCGGGGTCAGGCGCGACACGTTGTCGAACATCCGCGGAGCGGACGATGCGTCGTTGGCCATGGGCTACACCTGCATCCGCATGATGTCGTTGAACGCTTCGACGGCGCGGTTGCGCACCTCGACGGTCAGCTGGGTCAACAGCTGCGCCTCGGTCGCCGCGATCGTGTAGTCGTGCGCCGCGCTCAGGTCGCCCGTCGCCGCCTGGACGGCGAGACGATCTGCTTCTGCGTGGCTCTCGTTGAGGGCGTCGATCGCCTTCGTGACGAGATCGCCGAAGCCGCCGCCCTGCCCGGAGTCGGGCGGGGTCGGGCGGGTGAGCTGGGTGGCGATCGGCGGCGCGCCGATCGCGGAGACGCTGGTGATGTTCATCGTCACTGTCCGATCCGGAGTGCGGACTGGTAGGCCTCGCGGGCCCGCTCCAGCACGTTGATGTTGGCCTGGTAGCCGCGCTGAGCGACCTGCAGGTAGACCATCTGGTCGGCGAGGTCGATGTCCGGGCGTCGGATCATCCCGTTCTCGTCGGCGTACGGATGGCCCGGTTCGTACACCAGCCGGCCGTTCGGATCACCGAACGCCGCGCCGGTCACGACGACGCCGGCCCCCGTGCCGTCCTCGTTCTCGACCGGCGAGACGAGCACGAAGCGTTCCTGGAACGCAGCTTCGTCGGTCGGCGACACGTTGTCGATGTTGGCGACGTTGTCGGCGACGGCATCGATCCAGAGCTTGTACGTGCCCATCCCGGACTGGGCGATCCCGAGCGTCGAGAAGACCTGTGACATCGCAGCTCCCCTCAACGCCCGCTGATCGCGGTGCGCAGCAGTCGGTACTTGGCGTTCAGACCCTCGACCGCGAGCTGCTGGCGCAGCTGGGTCTCCATGCTCGTCACCATCTCGACGTCGATGTTCACGTTGTTGCCGTTGAGACGCGTCGGTGCGAGCGACCGGTCGACCGAGATCGAGGTGGCGTCGGGCCGGCCGTCGAGCAGCGCCGCTCGCAGGCTCGACTCGAAGTCGACCTCACGGGCGAGGTAGCCGGGCGTCTCGAGGTTCGCGAGGTTCGACGCGACAGCCGCCTGGCGGCGGTCGAGACCGTCGAGTGCGACGTGCAGCGTCGACGTCGTGATGTCGGAAATCGGGCTGATCACGACGTCGACTGTGCGGGGTTCGTCGGTCGCGCAAGCAGGTCGCCGCGACCCCCGGGCATCGCCGCTCGCAGGCGCTCGATCGCCGGCCCGAGCTGAGCGTCGATCCGGCACGGACCCACGTCGACGACGCACCCACCCGGCTCGACGCGGGCGTCGGGCACGACCGTCACGTCGCCCGTCCAGGTCAGGATGTCGGCCGCGACGGCGTCCCGGGCGGTCTGCTCATCGTCGGGATGCACGCGCACGAGCGGCGTCCCACGGTCGGGGACGAGCGCGGCGGCACGCCGGAGGGCATCGACGACCGGCTCGTCCGTGACGGCGAGTTCGCGGCCGACCAGGTCGACGGCGAGCGCGGTGGCGAGCGCGACGACGTCGTGTTCGATCGACGCCAGTTCGAGATGGTCGCGCCGCGCGAGGTCGCGGGCGGCGTCCTCGAGCGCACGCGCCGCCACCGCCAACCGCTCGGCGGCACGTCGGTGCTCGGCGAGCTCGCGTTCGACATCGGCCTGGGACGCGGCCCAGCCGGCCTCGTACCCGGCCACGTACCCGTCTTCGCGCAAGCGCGCCGCCCGCTCGACGGTCTCGTCCGCTCGATCGCGCACCGCGGCGAGCGGTGGCAGCGACGGGGCGTCGAACGTGACGACCGCCGATGGCTGGCTGCCGTGACGGGGGTGATGCATGGGGTGGGACTCCTGGTGGGCGGCGATCGACGACGGGGCCGGGGTCACGACTCGTCCTCGTTGATCCACATGGTGATCAGGTGGGCGAGTCGTTCGGCGTCGTGTTCGATCATGTGCTCGACGAAGGCGACGGCGTCGCGGACCTCTCCCGGCGACAGAGGACGGTCCGCCGCATCGTCGGCTGGTCGAGGAGCCGGACCCAACTCGATGGGCGGGCGGACGAGGGCGCGATGGTCCGGCAGCACGGCCGGACGCCCGGTCACGACGCGGCGGGTCGACACCGAGACGGGCAACGGCTCGGGGGTCGCTGACGCACGACGGCGTCGCCATGCCGGCACGGAGACACCGAGCGACATCCCAGCGGTCGTCACGCACAGGGTCACGACCGCGAGGACCAGGACGACCGTGGAGGTGTCGACGGCGATCACGGCGGCCTCAGACCCGCAGATCGAGCGACGACGGCGCGCTGCGGGGGTTGCGACGACGCACCGTCGGCGGCTCGGGGGCCGCAGCGGTGACCAGGCGCCCGACGAGCTCGGCCAGCGCGTCGGTCCGATGCCGGAGTCGTTCCGCACGAGGCAGGAGGCGGGCCGGCATCGGGCCGAGCCCGGTCGGCGGCACGAACACCTCGAGTGCGCAGGCATCCAGGTCTGCGTCGACGTTCTCGACCGCGCGCTCCTGCCGCGTCAGCGCCCGGTCGTACTCGTCGAGCACGTCGTCCCAGCTCACCTCGTCCGTGGTGACGTGTGCATCGGCCATCGTGCTCATGCGCGGATCGACAACCCCGAACTCGAGACGTCACCCTCGGGCGACGCGACGGTGGCGGGCGTACCGGCCCCGACCGCGGCGCTGCGGAACGCATCGCCGATCTCGCCGATCAAGCGTTGCGCCTCGACGACGAGGGCATCGGACTTCAGCAGATTCGCCTTGGCCAGGAGCCGCAGGACGTAGTCGTAGATGGCGAGCAGGGACGAGGCGTGCTCCCACGCGTCGACCTCGAGCATCGCGGCGACTTCACCGAGCAGGTCCTGGGCATGGCCGAGCGCCTCGTTGGTCGCGTAGTGGTCCGCGCGTTCGAGCGCGGCCAGCGCCACGGTCATGTCCCGATCGAGACGATCGAAGCACATGACGAGGATCCGTGCGTTCGATGCCGTCGCCAGCCCGTCGGCGGTGAAGGAATGGGTGGGGGCGTAGGCGTTCGAACGGGGCTGGTACATGGTGCTCTCGTGACGTGTGGTGGGGATCGTGCGGTGAGGCGCGGCATGCGCCAGGAGGTCCGTGCGGTTCAGCTGCTCACTGTCCGGCCCAGTTGGCGTTCAGACCGGCGATCTGGCCGGTCAGCCACGTGCCTTGGTTCTGCAGGTTGGCGAGCAGGGTCTGCAGGTTGGCCCACTGCCGCCGCATGTTCGTCTCACGGATGAACAGCCGGTCCTCGAATCGCTCGATCTGCTCGTTGTAGCCGTCGACGCGCCGGTTGGCGGCTTCGCGGGCGTTGCCGAGCACGCCGGTGTCGGCGCGCGTGAGCCGATCGGTCACCTCGGCGACCCGCGCCGCGATCCCGGGTCGGTAGTCGACCGTCAGGCTGCCGGTGACGCCCTCGCCGACGAGCACGCTGAGGCCCTTCGCCAGCGAATCGTCGAGTTCGCTGAGCGACAGGCGCCGACCGATGCCGGTCGCGGCGACACCGTCGATCGTGCCGACGACGTCGGTGCCGATGACGGCGTCCCACGTGCCGGCTCCGCCGAGGTCGACGTTGAGCTCGAAGTCCCCGGCGGTGCCGTAGTCGTCGGCCCGCAGCCGGAGACCGGTGCCGTCGTCCTCGGCGACGACGTCGAGTCCGGCCGCCGCCAGCGACGCGTTCAACCCGTCGACGATCTCGTCGCGGGTCAGGCCGGCGGAGATGTCGAAGGTCGCCGTGAGCGATCCGACGCGCACGCCGACACGCGTACTCGTGGCGGCACCGCCGTCGAAGAGCGTGGTCGACGCGGCTCGTGTCGCCGCCGTCGTGACCACCACGTCGTAGGTGCCGCTCGTGGTCGTCGCGCTGGCGCCATCGAAGCTGATGTCGTTGCTCACGGTGCCACCGCGCGAGAACAGGCGCGCCACGGCGGTGGGGTCGTCTCGGAGGGCGTCGAGGAGGCGGCTCTGGTCGTAGGTGATGCCGCCGTCGCGATCGCGCTCGATGCCCACCGACGATGGCAGCAGCGACAGGCCGGCGATCTGGTCGGTGAGGGCCGAGCGGACCTGTTCGGCGATCGAACGCACGGTGGCATCGCCGGCGAGGGGGCCCTTGGTGCCCGCCGTCGGATCGGTACGGGTCTGGACCTTGATCTGGCCGATCACGTCGTTCGCGGCGGACACGAGCTTGGCGACGTCGGCGGCGATGGCGTTGTCGTCGCGGGCCACCGTGACGGTGACCGGCGCGGTCGAGACCTGCTTCACGGTCAGCGTCACGCCGCCCATCACGTCCGTGAAGGTGTTGCCGGACGACTCGATCGAATAGGCGCCCGGACCCGAACCGATGGTGATCTGGGCGTTCTGGGCCGCCGTGGTCTCGATCAGCCCGCCGAGATCGCCTAGGACGGCCGGGTCGATCGCGATGCGACCCTGCTCGCCGGTGTGGGTCGCGCCCAGCTGGAGCACCCACTGGCCGTCGGTGATCCGGACCGCTGCCGCGCTCACGCCGTTCTTCGCCGTGTTGATCGCCGCAGCGACGTCGCGGAGGCTCCCGTCACCGGTGCCGACGACGGCGACGTCGACCGCCCCGACGCGCAGGCCGGCGGACAGGGTGACGTCGAGCGTGCCGGCCCCGGTGTCGACGGCGACGGCGCCGCCGGCGTCGATGCTGGTCACCGTCGTGAGCACGCCCTCGACGTCGAACACCCCGTCGGTGCCGATGTGGGCCGTCGCATCGACGGCCAGCCCGGCGTCGGCGAGCGCCGAGCCGCCGGTGATCTGGATGCTCGCCGCCGACCCTTCGCGAGCGGTCGCGAGCACGAGCTCGCCCGCGCCGTCGACCGTCGCCGTCGCGGCGATGCCCGCCGCGTCGAGCGCGGACTGGACGGCGGCTCCGTAGCCGGTCGCGTCGTACGTACCGGCCGCCAGGGTGATGGTGTGGGCGACGCCGTTGACCGACAGGTCGATCGTGTCGTTCGAGCCCCCGACGACGGTCGATGCGGCGAGCGGCGCCGTGCCGCGGGCGACCGCGGCAGCAGACGCCTGCGAGACGGTGAGGTCGACGTCGCCGGCGGACAGGCCGGCACCGGCACGCACACTGGCGACGCCGATCGATCGGGTGCCTGCAGCCACGGCCAGGAACGCATCGCTCGTGACCGCCACTGCGCTCGACGAGACGCTGGTGACCGAGCGCAGGCCCTCGGCCTGCGCGAGACGGTCGACCACGAAGCTCAACGAGCCCGTGGTCGCGCCGGCACCGGTGCTCGCGCTGACGACGTCGGGGTGTGAGATCGATGACGTCGTGCGATCGAACGCCGACGCCGACGCCAACCGCTGCGCCGCCGAGAGGTACGACTTCACCGACGTCGAGAGCGACCCGAGCGCGTCCGCGGCGACCTGCGCGGCGCTCTTGCGCGCCTCGAGGTTGTTGAGCGGAATGCGCTCGATCTCCATCAGCTGGTCGACGATCGTCGTGGCGTCGATGCCGCCGATCTCCATGTCAGGCTCCTGCTCTGGCTGGGGGTGGGTCTCAGTGGGTGGATCGAAGAATCAGGGGTGGGACCGGGGGTCGACCCCGGGAACGAGCAACGGGGGTCCGGTCGGTGACCGGACCCCCGTGACTCGCCAGTGAGTGATCTGGACGATGATCCGGATCAGATCACCGCAGGAGCGAGAGCACGCCCTGCGGAACCTGGTTGGCCTGGGCCAGCATCGCCGTGCCGGCCTGGGACAGGATCTGGCTCTTGGTGAAGTTGGTCATCTCCGCCGCCATGTCCGTGTCACGGATCCGGCTCTCGGAGGCGACCAGGTTCTCGGTCGTCACCTGCAGGTTGTTGATCATGGACTCGAAGCGGTTCTGGACCGCACCGAGCGAACCACGCTGCGTCGACACCGCCGAGATGGCGCCGTCGTAGGCGGTGATGGCCGCGGCCGCACCGGCGTCGCTCGTGACGTCGAGACCGGAGATGCCGAGCACCGTCGAGCTGACGGCACCGATCGACACGCTGAGCACGTCGGCCGCGTTCGCACCGATCTGGAACTGTGCACCGTTGCCGGTCGACGCCGAGGTGGCGGCGCCGATGCCGGTCGACGCCAGGGCGTCGTTGGTGCCGGCTGCCAGCGAGAACTGGCTCGTGCCCGTTGCCGAGAACGTGGTGCCGGCTGCGCCGGTGGACGCCGAGAACACGACCTCGTTGCCCTCGAGGCCTGCGGCACGCAGTGCCGCCGACGTGGCTCGGTTGAGCTCGGTGGCGTAGGAATCCGGGGTCGAGTAGGTGCCCGCAGCGAGCGTCGCCGTCACGGTCTGACCGGCGACGGTGATGCCGATCTCGTCGTTCGAGCCGCCCGTGACCGTGACGCCGCTGAACGCTGCGGCGGTGCCGGTCAGGCCCTCGCTGACACCGTAGGAGCCGTCGAGCAGCTTCTTGCCACCGAACTCGGTGCTCGAAGCGATGCGGTCGACCTCAGCGGTCAGCGCGGTGATCTCGGACTGGGCGGCCGAGCGGGCAGCCGAGTCGTTGGCACCGGAGTTGGCCGCCTGGACCGACAGGTCACGCATGCGGTTGAGCATGGTGTGCACCTCGTTCAGGGCGCCTTCAGCGGTCTGCACGACCGAGATGCCGTCCTGAGCGTTGCGGGTCGCCTGACGGAGACCACTCACCTGCGCACGCAGGCCCTGGCTGATGACGAGGCCGGCGGCGTCGTCAGCGGCCCGGTTGATCCGGAAGCCCGAGGAGAGCTTCTCGAGCGACTTGCCGAGCGACATGTTCGTCGTCGACAGGTTGCGGTAGGCGTTGATCGCCATGCTGTTTGAGTTGATACGCATTGTTCCCTACCTCCATGTAGGTGTTGTTGGTGTTGTTCGAGGTCCAATCCGTTGGACCTGCCCCGTGGGGTGAACAGGACTGTCCTGCCCCGCGGAGTCCGTGCACGAAGGTCGGTGAGAAATCTCTCGGACCTCCGCAGCGATCGTCAGGGCCGCTCGAAGAGCTCCCAGATCATGGGCTCGCCCGCGGCCGTGAAGGCGCAGGTGGCCGTCAATTGGCCACCGGCGACCGTCGGCTGGGTGCGCGACACGATCGGCAGCGACAGCGTCGATGCGCCGCCGTCGTCGAGCAACCCCTTGACGTTGCCGCCGACGACGTTGGCGAGCTCGCCGAGCGCGTCGTCGACGTCCTCACCGGCGAGCTCGGCGTCGGAGAGGCCGAGCAGGTCGGCGGCGAACCGCCGCGCCAGCGCATACGAGACGCGCACCTCGAGCGTCGCGGTCCAGGGGCCGCCGATCGAGATCGCCGAGAAGACGGCGTCGTCGATCGGTGCGGCCGCGCCGGCCGCGAGCTCTTCGTCGAGCAGGGTCGCCCAGACGAACTCGATGATGCCTTGGAGCGTGTGCTCGTCGATGGTGGGGGTGTGCTGTTCGGTGAACATGGTCGGTCTCTCCGTGCGGGTGAGTCGGTGTCGGGCGGGTGGCGGGTGAGTCGGGGCCGTGGCGCGGTCGGCGTCAGCTGGCGTAGAGCGCGAGCCGGCCGCTCCCGTAGTCGGTGACGGTCAGGTCGAACGAGCGCCGGCCGGCGGCGCGCACGATCAGGTCGCGCACGTCGTCGGGGACGCCGGTGGTGAGCTCGCGGATCTTCAAGTGCGCGACGCTCGGGCCGTTGAGGAGGGCGGTCAGGATGTTGGCCACCTCGTGGAAGTTCTCGATCAGTCCCTCGGCGAGTTCCCCGGCGGCGATCGACTCCTCCGCCACGGGCTTCGGGATCATCGCCAGCGCCGCACCGGCGTAGCTGGCGAGCTGCAGGTCGGCGACGCACGCACCGCCGACCGTGCCGTCGTCTTCGACGAAGACGCCACAGACCCACACGTCGTCGTCGCCGTCGAGCTCGATCTCGGCGCGCTTGTCGACGCTCACGCCCTTGCCCAGCAGATCGGTGAAGAAGTCCCGCACCGTCTCGGGCACCGGCATGGTGCGGGTCGGCGTCGCGAGCGGCATCAGCCGACCAGCGATCCGATCACGTCGGCGAACCGACTGCCGTCGAACGGCTTGGTCAGCAAGAAGGCGGCACCTTCGGCGATGGCACGCTCGCGCATGTCGGGGTTCGACTCCGACGTGACGAACCCGAACGGCGTCGTGTCGCCACGGCCGCGCAGGGCGGCGAGGAACTCGATGCCGGTCATGTTCGGCATGTTCCAGTCGGACAGGATGAGCGTGGGCTGGAAGGTGTCGACCTGCGCGAGCGCGTCGGCGCCGTCGACGGCCTCCTGGACCTCGTCGATCGGCACGCCGCTCTGGCGCAGCGTCCTGATGACGATCATGCGCATCGCCTTGCTGTCGTCTGCGACGAGAACTCGCATCGTGGGCTCCTCGGGGTACGGGGGTGGTGGTCAGATGTGTGTCGAGCGGTGCAGGGGCACCGTCGCTCGGGCGGCAACCGTTCGGTGCCGACACGTCGACGCCAGCAGGTCGTTCAGAAATCGCGACCCGAGACGATCTCGACGTGACGGCACGCCGATCAGCCGCACGTCAAGATTTCGTCGCGTTGGTCAAGTCGGTGCCACGACGCGCCGAAACGTGCTTCGACCACGGCCCCCGCCAGGGTTCCCCAAGGAGGCAGAGAGAGATGATGGACGTCTACGACGACACCGTTGACCAGTTCCGAGACGGCAACACCGCCCTCTTCAACCGACGCACCGAGATCCGCGATCAGTGGGCGCAGGCGTCGAACGACGAGACGGTGAGCAAGCGCCAGCTGCGCATCCTGCGCCGGCAACTCGACGACGTCACGGCACAGATCGTCGACTTCAACATGGGGCTCGTGCGCTCCTACACCCGGCGCTTCGGTGGTGTCGCCTCGGCCGACGACCGCCAGGAGTTCGAGTCGGCCGGCATCCTCGGCCTGATGCGTGCCATCGACAGCTACGACCCCGACAGCGGGGCGTTCGGCCAGTGGGCGTTCAAGCCGATCCAGCGTGAGGTGCTCCGCGCCGTCCGCGACGTCGACCACCCGAATCTGAACCTGGGTGACTTCGAGAAGCGTCCGGCGATCCTGCGGGCCTTCGCCCAGCTGCAGAGCATCGACGAGTCGTACCGCCCGTCCGACGAAGAGGTCGCCGCCGCCGCCGGTGCGACCGTCGGTCAGGTCCGCCGCGTGCTCGCCCCCGCCCAGCTCACCTCGATGCACCAGCCGACCGGTGACGGCGAGGGTGGCGAGCTCGGCGACACCATCCCCTCGGACGACCCGACGACGGAGGCAGTGGTCATCTCCAAGGTCGCGCTGGTCGCCCTGCAGGAATTCGGCCTCAAGGCCCTCGACTCACGCGAGTTCTACGTCATCGTGCGCCGGTTCGGCCTCGACGGCGAGCCCGCCGAGAAGCTCGCCGTGATCGGCGAGTCGCTCGACCTGTCCCGCGAGGCGGTCCGCCAGATCGAGGCCAAGGCGCTCGCCAAGCTGCAGCACCCGATCGTGCTCCGCAAGCTGAACCGGGCCAGCCAGCGCACCGACCTCGCCGCCGCCGGCGTCTGATCCGTCTGCGCACCCGGTTGACGGTCGTCGCCCTCGACGGACGGTCAGCACCATGGAAGCAGTCGCCGGGATCGCCGGGGTGACCGCACGGATCCGCTCGATCGAAGAGCGGTTCGCGCCGGCACCGGCCGCACCGGTGGATTCGATGTCGAGTGCCCCGGTGCTCGACGCCGGCCCGGCCTTCGATCCCTTCGGTGAGGCCTATCAGCGCGCCGTCGCCGCCGCCGGCACCGCGCCGCCGCCGGTGAACGTCGCGACCTCGGCCGGCACGGGTACACGCGCCCGATGGGCCGTCGAGAGCCTCCCCCCGGTCGGCGTCCCGGCCGGGGCGTCGAGCACCCGCGGATCGGCGACGTCGTCCATCGGCGGCTACGGGCGGATGCCCGTGCCCGGTGTGCTCGCCCAGTTCGGCAACGGGCGGGTGCCGGCGAACGCGCTCGCGCCGATCGAGCAGAACGGCCACCGTCTGTACGGACCTGCCGCTGCGTCGTGGGACGCGATCGTCGATGCCGCGGCCGCCGACGGCATCGACCTCCGCATCACCGACTCGTACCGGTCGTACGAGCAGCAGGTCGATCTCGCC
>JAUHYJ010000737.1 GCA_030425785.1 Acidimicrobiia bacterium
CGGGCGGTGCCACCGGCGACATCGAGCCGCGCGAGTCCGAGTTGGGCCTCGATCGCCGGGATCGCGCCGCCGCTGCCGTCGGCGGCGGCGCCGAACCGGTCGCCGGTGACGTCGATCGCGAGGTCGACGGCGACGACCGCACCCTCGACGAAGAGCTCGAGCGCGACGTCGACCCGATCGCCGTCGGCGACGACGAGGCGCCACGGATCGTCGGCGGTGCCCGTTCCCGGGACCGGTCCGGCGGCGCCGATCAGCAACTCGGCGGCGGCGGTGACGATCTCGCCGAGCGCGTCGGTGTCGGCGACGACGGCGTCCCAGTACCCGCGGACCGCGCCGACGGGATCGGCCAGCAGCTGGGCGGTGCCGATGGCGTCGATCCCGTCCGGTGGATCCATCCCGATGAGGACGAGGGCGAGCTCGCCGGGTCGGCCGAGACCCTGGAACGCGTTGACGATCGCGCCGTCGACCACGCCCGCGGCCGCATCGAGGGCAGCGGCGGGTGACGACAGGTCGAGCGACTCGTGGGAGACGCCGCCGACGACGACGTCGTAGAGGGTGAGCGCGAAGGCGGGCCGGCCGTTCAGGAGCGAGATGCCGGTGCGGATGGTGCCGATCTGCGGGTCGCCGTCGAGCAGTCGTGCGCCGGCGTCGTGCGCCTCGGCTCCGAACACGGCGTGCGCGACCAGCGCCGGGAAGGCCGTGATGTCGCGCGTGGTGGTGTCGAAGCGCAACAGGTCGGCCGCGGCGCGCACGTCGGCGCCGTTGCGCACGCCGTAGGTCGCCTCGGCCCACGGCACGAGGACGAGCCCGTCGCCGGGTGCGGTCTCGACTCGCACGCCGACGGACAGCTCGACGTCGTCGATCGTGAACGTCACGGCGTTGCGGAGCGGGTCGGGGGTCGCGCCGAGGAGGCGGGCGAGCTCGCCGAGCCAGGCGTCGAGCGCGTCGTCGTCGCCCACGATGCCGTTGACCCAGTCGGTGAAGGCGACGGCGCCCCGGTCGATGAGGTCACCGAGCGGGAACGCGGGGAGGTCGGTCACGTCGCGCAGGCCGAGCACCCCAGCGAGGCCGGCGAAGCGGGCGGTGTCCGCGTCGGCCGGGTCGAGTGCGCCGGCCTGCGCCTGGATCAGGCCGAGCAGGAACTCGTACACCTCGTCGTCGATCGTCGACAGCGAGTCGACGTCGAGGGTGAAGGTACGCGGTGCGTCGGTGCCGGGGAGCTGGAGCCGGTCGAGCACGAGGCTGAGGGTCAGCGAGTCGGCGTCGGACGTCGGGACGGACACGCCGAGACCGATGCCGCCGAGGTTGGGCTCGTCAGGGGCCGGGGCGGCGGTCGACAGCACCGCCGTCGCCTCGATGTCGACGGTGCCACCGGCCCGCCCGAGGATCAGCCAGTCGGGCAGGCTGCCCGACGTGTCGATGCTGCCGGTCCCCTGGCGGCTGAACTGGAACACGTTGACGACGGCACGCAGTTCGACGGTCGGGGCCGCGCCGCCGCGGTCGTACTCGACCCCGAACCCCAGCAGCACGCTGCCGTCGCGGGCCGTGACCACGGCCGACACCACGAACGATCCCTCGGAGAAGAGCGGGACCCAGATGCGGTCGCCCTCGGTCTCGTTGTCCGGCGCGCCGAGGGTCTCGTCGACGAACTCGAGCAAGGCCTCGCGCTGGCGGTCGTCGTGGAAGACCGTCGTGAGGCCGGCGTCACCGCCGGCGGCGTCGCCGAGCGGCGTCTCGAACCAGGTCGGGTTGAGCTCACCGTCGACCGTGATGCCGAGTGCCTCGGCGAGTGAGGCGAAGGCGTCGAGCTTGCTGGCGTCGATGATGTCGGTCATGGCGGCGACGTCCTCGTGTTCGTCCGGTCGTCTCGATCAGCTCGAGAGGTCGTGCCGGGCCATCGGCGTGATGATGAGTCGGGTCGCGCTGGCCGCCACGAGACCGGGGATGAGGGCGCGTCCGCGGCCGTCGTCGCCGACGTTGCCGGCGACGGTCCGGCAGAGCTCGAGCAGGCACTCCCAGGCGAAGGCCGTGATGGCGTCGGTCCAGATGTCGGTGATCGCGGCCGGGCCCTGCAGCCGACCGAACGTCGACATCAGCAGTCCGACGGGTCGTTCGGCGGTG
>JAUHYJ010000738.1 GCA_030425785.1 Acidimicrobiia bacterium
GCCACTGTCGTGTACAGCACGCCCACCGAGGGCATCGCCGTCACGGGCTCGCAGAGCACTATCGGTGGCGCGGGCAACCTCTCGCTCGGGTTCCTCTATGTCGTCACAACCTCGTACGCCAACGGCGATCCCGACGACCACGAGCTCGTCGTGCACGGCGGGACCACGGGCTCCATTCCGAGCAACCCGACCTGGGCTCATGGCACCTTCACCGGCTGGTCGTCGAGCCCCAGCGGGCTCACATTCTCCGACGCGGTCACGGCGCCGACGACGTTCACGGCGCAGTGGGATGTCGACGAGCACCAGGCAACGTTCGACTACGACGACGGCACGACGCCCGACGCAACAGTGACGGTCGATCACGGCTCGTACGCCACCGCACCCAGCGACCCGACCTGGTACGGACACACGTTCACCGGCTGGTCCCCTGACCCTGCAGCGACCCCGATCGTGGGCGACACCACGTTCACTGCTCAGTGGGACCTCGTCGACTACACGGTGCTGTTCCTGGCGGGCGGCGACGGCTACTCGTTGACGGTGCCATACGGCACCACGATCGATCCCGGCGACATCTGGGAGCCCACCGCGCCGGGCGAGCGCCTCACCCCGTGGGTCTCGACCCCGGCGGGCTACTCGACCACCGACCCCATCACAGAGCCCGTGACGTTCAACGCGGACTACGAGTACCTCGTGACGTACGACTTCGCCGATGGTGTGACCGCACCGGTCGCGCACTGGGTCCAATCGGGCAACTACGACCACGCGCCTGCCGTACCGGCCCGTGGCGGTTGGACCTTCACCGGATGGCTCGCCGAGGGCGCCACCGAGGTCGACTCGACCTGGGGTCCGCACTATGCGCCGGTCTCGTACACCGCGCAGTGGGAGCAGATCACCTACGACGTGACGTTCGTGTTCGGCAACGGCGACCCCGATGAGATCCAGAGCGTGAACTGGGGCAACGGCGCGCCCGTGCCCGCAGACCCGACCAGGGACGGCTGGACCTTCGCAGGCTGGGACATCGACACCGGCATCGGCACGTTCGACCCGATCTACGCCGACACCGTCTACACGGCGACGTGGACGTTCGACGGCTACACACCCCAGGCGGCAGACATCTCTGGACTGAACGCGGCGTGCCTGACCATTCCAGCCACTGCGTACGCCGGCGACGCGATCGACGTGACCGTGTGCCCGTTCGACGGCGACGCCGACCTGTGGTTCATGTCGACGCCCGTGGCGCTGGCATCGGCGGTGACACTGTCACCGTCGGGCGGCACCTCGTTGACACTGACGATCCCGGCCGATGCCACACCAGGCGACCACCACCTCGTCGCCTACGACCCGGCGAACGGCGACGTCCTCGGATACGCACCGATCGAGATCCTCGCCGAGCCGGTCGAGGACTCGGCCATGCCGGACACAGGCGCCGAGTCGACCTGGCTGATCGCGATCGCCGCCGGCCTCACCGCGCTGGGAGTGCTTTTCGTCACACGCCGCCGCGTGTGAGCGGCCGCCGCGCTCTCGCGGTCCACTAGCGTTTCCCCATGGACCCGAGAGCGCAGCGCACCGTCGATGCTCTCCGCGATGCCGTGATCTCCCTCGCAAGCGAGCGCCCGATCGACGACATCACCGCGGTCGAGCTCGTCGCCGCGGCCGGCGTCACCCGCCGAACGCTCTACAACCACACGGAGAACCCCCAGGCGTTCCTCGTGGCGCAGATGAAGCCCGAGCTCGACCAGATCCGCGAGCACTTCGATGCGCGACTGGCCGACGGCGTCCCGGTCCGCGAGGCCTGGCGCGCCGGCGACGAGGAGCTCCTGGCGCACGTGCTGCGATGGGCCGACGTCTACACCGCCGGCATGACCAGCACCGACGATCACATCTCGCCGTCGCTGTCCGCGATGCTGACGACCGCCTTCGTGGGCGGCGTCAACGAGGTCCTCAACGAGCGCACTCCTGGGGACCCCGACAACGCCGTGATCTCCCGCTTCATCGGCCACGGTGTCGTGGGCGCCCTCGAGGTGTGGCTGATGTCCCCCGAGCGCGACCCGAGGCACCTCACGGACGTGATGCTGCGCACCGTGCCGGAGTGGATCCTCGGCGACGACTGATCG
>JAUHYJ010000739.1 GCA_030425785.1 Acidimicrobiia bacterium
CCGGCGACGGACACCGGTGACCGGGTCGTGCCGTGGTACCGCGCGATCGTCGCCGACGACGAGCTCGCCGGCTTCCTGATGGTGGCGATGCCGGCGCCGGGCCAACCGGTCCCGCTCCTGTGGCGGCTGCTCGTCGACACCTGGCACCAGCGACGCGGCATCGCCCGACGCACGATCGCCCGCCTCGCCGAACAACTCGCGGCGGACGGCCACACCCACCTCGACGTCAGCTTCGTCGACGAGCCGGGCGGCCCGGAGGCGTTCTACGCCCAACTGGGGTTCGAACGTACCGGTGTGATCGACGACGACGGCGAGGTGTGGGCACGGGCGAGCCTCGCCGAGATCGTCCGTCGCGTCGGCACCCGCTGACGGCCCGGCGACAGGCCGCAGCCCGACGGGCGCAGGGTCAGACGCGGAGCCAGGGCCGGCCGTTGGCGTCGCCGCCCCGCAACCGCACCAGCTGACGCCACAGCTCGGCGACCTCGCGGGCCAACGCCGCCCGATCGCCCGAGTTGTCGACCACGAACGTGGCGCGGGCCAGTCGCTCGTCCCGCGAGATCTGGCTCGCGATCCGGTTCCGGGCATCGGTCTCGTCCATGCCGCGGAACTCGACGAGACGGGCGACGGCGACGTCGGGATCGATGTCGACCACGATCGTCGCCGCGATGTCGTCGCGCGGGTTCTCGCCGAGCAGCGGGAAGTCGAGCACGACGATCCGGTCGGTGTCGGCCTGGGCGGCGATCTGACGCCGGATCTCGGACTGCATCGCCGGGTGGACGATGCCGTTCAGGTCGGCGAGTGCCGCCTTGGCCTCCGGCGAGTCGCCGAACACGATGGCGGCGACGGCCGCTCGATCGAGCGACCCGTCGTCGCGGATGATGTGGGCGCCGAACCGCTCGGCCATCAGGTCGAGCACCGGCGAGCCGGGCGACTGGAGGTCACGAGCGATCTGGTCGGCATCGACGACGACGGCACCGCGTTCGGCGAGCATCGCCGACACGGTCGACTTCCCGGCGCCGATGCCCCCGGTCAACCCGACCAGGAGCACGGGCGATCAGGCCTCGTCGGCGGTGTCGTCGGTCGTGGCGTCAGTCGTGGCGTCGGCCGTGTCGGCAGCGGGCGCAGCCTCGGCGGCAGGTGCCGCCGACTCGCCCGCGTCAGCCGACTGGTACTCGGCCCATGCGGCCTCGACCTCGTCGGAGCTGGCGGCCCAGTTGCCTTCCTCGTCGACCTCGAAGTGCTCGGTGTACTCGGGAGCGAGCTCGCCACCCTCGGCCGCCTGCTTGATCGACAGGCTGATGCGGCGACGCTGGAGATCGAGGTCGATGATCTTGACCCACAGCTCCTCACCCGGCGTGACGACCTGCTCCGGGCTGTCGACGTGGTGCGCCGACATCTCGGAGATGTGCACGAGGCCCTCGATGCCGTCGCCCACCTGGACGAACGCACCGAACTGGACGAGCTTGGTGACCCGGCCGTAGACGAGCTGCCCGACGGCGTGCGTCTCGGCGAACTCCTGCCACGGGTCGGCCTGGGTGGCCTTGAGCGACAACGAGATGCGCTCGCGGCTGAAGTCGACGTCGAGGACCTGGACCTTGACCGGGTCGCCGACGGCGACGACCGAGCCGGGGTGGTCGACGTGCTTCCACGACAGCTCGCTGACGTGGATCAGACCGTCCATGCCGCCGAGGTCGACGAAGGCGCCGAAGCTGACCACCGACGACACCGTGCCCTCGCGGACCTCGCCGATCTTGAGGTTGTTGAGGAAGCTGTCGCGCGTCTCCTTCTGCGTCTCTTCGAGATAGGCGCGGCGTGACAGGACGACGTTGTTGCGGTTCTTGTCGAGCTCGATGATCTTGGCCTGGACCGTCTGGCCGATGTAGGGCTGCAGGTCGCGGACACGACGCAGCTCGACGAGCGATGCGGGCAGGAAGCCACGCAGGCCGATGTCGACGATGAGACCGCCCTTGACGACCTCGATGACCGGACCCTCGACGACCTCGTCGGCTTCCTTCTTGGCTTCGATGTCGCCCCACGCGCGCTCGTACTGCGCACGCTTCTTCGACAGGACCAGGCGGCCTTCCTTGTCCTCCTTGGTGAGCACCAGCGCC
>JAUHYJ010000074.1 GCA_030425785.1 Acidimicrobiia bacterium
GCGCTCGTCGCGGCCGGAATGCCAGAGAGCTCGATCCATCGCGAGATCTTCACGACCAAGCAGCAGGGCACGGTCACGCTCGCCCCGCAGGAGGTCACCGAGTCGTCGGTCGTGGTCGCCACCGGCCGCGCCACGCTCAACGGGCGGGCGTCCACCTTCGAACTGTACGAGGGTGACACCGTCCTCGACGCCGTTCAGCGGGTGCGGCCCGACGCCCCGTTCTCGTGTCGATCGGGCGTGTGCTCGACGTGCCAGGCGATCTGCACCGACGGCGAGGTCGAGATGGACGTCAACTACGGCCTGACCGCCGACGAGGTCGCCCGCGGCTACGTGCTCACATGCCAGTCGCGGCCGACGACCGACGAGGTCACGGTCGACTTCGACGCCTGACGACACGCCGGCCTGGCCGTCAGTCCCAGGCGACGAGCAGCCGTTCCGGTCCGCGGAACGTGATGTTCGGGAAGTACTCGAGCTGCTGGTCGTCGACGAGGCGCAGGCTCGGGAGCCGTTCGACGAGCACCTCGAGCGCGATCCGGGCCTCGATCTTCGCGAGCTGCGAGCCGAGGCAGAAGTGGATGCCCTTGCCGAAGCTGATGTGCCCGTTCGCATCCGTCCGGTGGATGTCGAACTCCTCGGGTCGCTCGAACACGTCGGGCTGATGGTTCGCGGCGGCGAAGTTGAGCAGGAGCCGCGTCCCCGCGGGCAGCTCGACGCCGCCGAGCGTCGTCGGTCGTGTGGTCACCCGGCGCCACGAGATCTGGCTCGATTCGTACCGCAGCGTCTCCTCGACCGCGTTGGCGGCGAGCGACGGGTCGTCGACGAGCGCCTGCCACTGGTCACGACGCGGCAGCAGGCAGAGCAGGGTGTTGCACATCAGCGCCGTGACCGGATCGTGTCCGGCGAAGCTGATCCCGTAGACGACCGACTCGACCTCGCGGTACGAGATGCCGGTGGTGGCGTCGGGATCACGCTCCGGCCCCGGGTCGTCCTCCCAGGCGTCGAGCAGTTCGGAGGTGAAGTCGTCGGCGCGCTCGTCACGGCGGCGGGCGACGAACTCCCGGCAGTACCGCCAGTAGTCGAGCATGCCGCGAGCGATCTCGACCTGCTCGGTCTCGGTCGGCTGCCCCCACGAGAACGCCCGCCGGTTCACGCACCACCGCTTGATCATCGCGTCGTCACCGGGCGGGAAGCCGAGCAGCCGGAAGACGATCTCGGCCGGGAGCGGGAACGCGAACGCCGCGACGAACTCGGCCGGCGAGCCATCGGCGACCATGCGGTCGAGTTGCTCGTTCGCGCGGTCCCGCATGTAGTCCTCGAGCGCCCGCAGTCGCCGGTTGCCGAACCCGCGCCGCGTGTAGACGCGGATGCGCGCGTGGTCGGGCTCGGGCCGGTTCGACATGACGGCGACGGGGTCGAAGTCGGGGCTCGCGAGCACGTCGGTCGCGGCGGGGCACAGCGGTGAGATCGGGTCCTGCACGTTGGTCGAGGCGAACACGTCGGGGTTCGTGAAGACGTGCTCGATGTCGCGCATGTCGGTGACGACGACATGACCGAGCTGCTCCGCCCAGAACACCGGGTGGCGGTCGGCGAGTTCGCGGGCGATCGGGTACGGGTCGTCGAGGTAGTCGGCGTCGAGCGGCGACCAGTCGTGCTGCACCGGGCAGCCCGTCGGTGCCGCGGCGACCGACGTCGGCGCCTGGTGATACGTGTTCCCCACGGTGCTCCTCCCCGTCGCCGACGATGCTACGGCACGGCCCGCCTCGCACGCCCAGCGCACACGCGTGACGTCACCCGGACGGGTGAAGCCGCGACCCCACGCACCCGACGGTGTTTCCGCACTGCGGTCGGCGGGAAGGCTCGCGGCACCCACCTCAACCGCCTGGAGGCATCATGAACACGACCACCCCGTCGACCACCACGTCGACCACCACCGCGACCATCACCCGCCGAGGTCGCGTCGCCGCGCTCGCCGCGGCCCTCGCACTCACCGGAGCTGCGTGCGCCGGCGATGACGACGACGCCGCCGAGGTCGCGAACGACGTCACCGACTCGGTCGTCGATGCCGTCGACGAGGCGACCGGCGACGACGCCGACTCGAGCGACAAGGCAGCCGCCGAGGCTGCGCTCACCGACCCGACCGTGGAGGAGAGCGTCTCGACGTTCCTGACGCTGCTCGCCGCCGCCGATGCCTTGCCGGGTGACGGCGATGTCACGCTCTTCGTCCCCACCGATGCCGCCTTCGCCGAAGCGGCGATCGAGAATTTCGAGACCCTGCTCGCCGACCCGACCACGCTCGGCGACGTCCTCGCGGCGCACGCCGCCGAGGGCGCCGTGATGAGCGGTGACCTGAGCGACGGCGCCACCGTGACCCCGGTGGTCGGCGACCCCCTGAACGTCACCATCGCCGACGGTGTGGTGATGATCGGCGACGCGACGGTCGTCCAGGCCGACGTCGAGTTCGACGGCGGCGTCATCCACATCGTCGACAAGGTCCTCACGCTGCCCGGCTGAGTCCGTGTGGGCTCGCCGCGAGCGCGGCTGCGTCAGGCGCCCTTGACCGCTTCGTAGCGGTCGAGGGCGTCTCGGCGTTCGGCCTGGTGGTCGACCATCGGGTCCGGGTACTCGTCGCCATCGAGCTCGGGGATCCAGCGGTGGACGTACTCGCCATCCGGGTCCCAGCGCTCCTGTTGCGACCACGGGTTGAAGATCCGGAAGTAGGGAGCGGCGTCGGTGCCGCTGCCCGCGGCCCACTGCCAGCCATGGTTGTTCGACGCCAGGTCGCCGTCCAACAGGTGCTGCAGGAAGAACCGAGCGCCCCAGGTCCACGGCAGATGGAGGTCCTTCACGAGGAAGCTGGCCACGATCATGCGGACGCGGTTGTGCATCCAGCCGGTCTGCACCAGTTGGCGCATGCCGGCGTCGACGATCGGGAACCCGGTGCGGCCCTCGCACCACCGCGCGAACCTGTCCCGTGCGGCGGCGTCGTCGTCGTACGTGATGGCGTCGAATTTCTCGTTCCAGTGGCGCCACGCGCTCTGCGGCGACTGGAACAGCACGTCGGCGTAGAAGTCACGCCACGCCAGTTCGGACTGGAACACCCGATGGCCGTCGTTCCGCGCGTCCGACTCGGCGAGGAGCTGGCGCGGGTGCACCACGCCGTACTTGAGGTACGGCGACAGTCGACTGGTCCCGTCGACTGCGGGCAGATCGCGGCGCTCGTCGTAGCGGTCGAGGCCGTCGTCACGGAATCGGCGCCACCGGGCGATCACGTTCTCCTCGGCGGCCGACGGGATGTCGATGTCGACCTCGGGTCGGTCGAACAGCGCGTCGGAGCGCGCCTCGATCCAGTCGGGTGACCGCGGAGCGTCGATCGGGTCGTCCCAGCCGTGCTCGCGCCACGTGCGCGAGAACGGGGTGAACACCACGTACTTGCCACCGTCGCCCTTGGTGACGCTGCCCGGCGGGACGGCGTACGGCGACCCCACACCGCGCAGGCGCCGATCGGCGCCGCGGAGCGCGTCGGCGACGGCCTCGTCGCGACGCCGGCCGTACGGTCCGTAGTCCCGGGCGACGTACACGGTCTCGGCGTCGACCTCGCCGGCCAGCGCTGCGAGCTCGTCGGCCGGGTCGCCGGCGCGCACGACGAGCGCGCCGCCGGTCGCCTCGTCGAGCGCCGTCAGGCAATCGTGCAGCAGTGCGCGCCGCGGCGCGCCCGCCGATTCGAACGTGGGATCGACGACGAAGACCGGGAGCACCTCGCCGGCCGCGCACGCCTCGGCGAGTGCCGGGTTGTCGCGCAGTCGCAGGTCACGCCGGAACCACATGATCGAACGAGCCATGCGCCCAGTGTGCCGCGCCCGTGCGGACGTCCGACGCCGGTCACGGGTGCTCGGACGGGCTGGGCGCCACCGCGGTCGGCGACCCGAGCAGGGTGCGCAGCACCTCGAAGCGCGTCTCCTCGGGCCGCCGGCCGAGCGCCCACCAGATCAGACCGCCCACTGCGAGGAGGGAGATGACGGCGCCGTAGCCGAGGGACCACTCGAGGCCGATCGTGTCGCCGACGATGCCGGTGATCGGCGCGCCGATCGGGAACGAACCGAGGAACGCCACGGCGGTGAGCGCCAGGATGCGTCCGCGCATCTCGGGCGGGCATTCCTGCTGGGTGATCGCGTTCGTGGCGGCCACGAACCCCGCTCCTCCCAGACCCATCAGCGGCGCGACGAAGAGCGCGACCACTCCGGTCGGCGACCACGCCAACCCCAGCCCCGCGACACCGAGCAGCATCCCCATGCCGGCCATCCAGCGGATCGTGACGCGCTCGCGCGACGCCGTCGCGAGCGAGCCGAGCAGGCTGCCCACGCTGTTGGCGGTCAGCACCCAGCCGTACCACGCCTCGTTGCCCCAGATCTCGTTCGCCATGCGCGGCAGGGCGACGTTGTAGTTGAAGCCGAACGTGGCGACGATCGTGAACACGACGAACGTGGCCCACATGAGCGGCGTGCGGCGGATGAAGCGCCAGGCGTCGCGCACCGGCGTGCCGCCCTTCGCCACCCTGGGCGTGCGGTGCAACGTCGACGGGTCGAGCGCTGCGAGCGAGCTGATGATGGCGCTGAACGACAGTGCGTTCACCAAGAACAGCCACTTGGTGTCGACGCCCGCCTGTCCGATCAGGAGCGCCGCGACCGCGGGCCCGAAGATGCGCGAGCCGGTCATGACCGCCGTGTTCAGCGACACCGCGCTCGCGACCTGGTGGTCGGGGACCAGCTCGGTGACGAACCCGCGTCGAGCCGGGTTGTCGAGCGCGCTCACGATGCCCAGCACGAGGGTGAGCGCGTAGATGGCACCGATGTTGAGGTGGCCGGTGAAGTCGAGCAGCGCGATCGTCGCGGCCTGGAGGGCCAGCGCGCTCTGCGTGATCATCGCCATCCGTCGCCGGTCGAGACGGTCCGACACCGCACCGGCCCATGCGCCGAGGAACAGCATCGGCGCGAACTGGAGCGCGGTCAGGATGCCGATCGCCGTCGCCTTGCCGGTCAGGCGATCGACGACGATCGCGATCGCCGTGAACTGCACCCAGGTGCCGATGTTCGACACCAGCAGACCGCCGAAGAACATCTGGGCGTTCCGGTTCCCGCGGACGGCTCGGAACGTGGACGACATCGTGTCCATCCTGCCCGCGTTCTCGCCGAGACGCGCAGTCGCGGTCTCGGCGCCGAGAACGCGGCCGAGGCGGGCTACCCTCGGCAGCACAACCGAACAGAACCTGCGGGGTTGGGTGGAAGTCCCGACCGGCGGTGAGAGCCCGCGAACCCGTCGACCGTGCCACGCACGGACGACGGGCCGACCCGGTGGAACTCCGGGGCCGACGGTCACAGTCCGGATGGGAGCAGGCCGACGACGAGCGTCGCTCGCGCGCATCCCCGATGCGCCCGCGCGGTCGTGTTCGTCGTGCCGTGCTCGCACGTCCCCGCCCGAACGAGGAACGACGACATGCGCACGACGACAGCATCGATCACGACCCGCCCAGGGGCGCGCTGATGTTCACCGGCATCGTCGAGGAGATGGGCACGATCGGCTCGCTCGACGGCGAGCGCGTCCGGTTCCACGCCGAACGGGTGCTCGACGACGTCGGCCTGGGCGACTCGATCGCCGTGAACGGCTGCTGCCTGACGGTCGTCGCCCACGGCGACGGATGGTGGGACGCCGACGTGTCGGCCGAGACACTCGCCCGCACGAGCCTCGGGGCCGCCGAGGTCGGCGACGCCGTCAACCTGGAACGGGCGGTGCGCGCCGACGACCGCCTCGGTGGCCACGTGGTGCAGGGTCACGTCGACGCCGTCGGCGAGATCGTCGAACCGGTCCCCGACCTCCGCGTCCGGGTGCCCGCCACCCTCCGGCGCTACATCGTCGAGAAGGGGTCGATCACCGTCGACGGGGTCAGTCTCACCGTGGTCGAGCCGCTCGACGACGGCTTCACCGTCGCCATCATCCCCCACACCGCCGACGTCACCACGCTCGGCCGCAAGCGACCCGGCGATCCCGTCAACATCGAGGTCGACGTCATGGCCAAGTACGTCGAACAGCTCGTCGCCGCCTACCTCCCCGGAAGGAATCCGTCATGAGTCCCGAGCACCAGCCGATCCACTTCGATCCGGTCGAGGACGCGATCGCTGCCGTCGCCCGCGGCGAGATCGTGGTCGTCGCCGACGACGAGGATCGCGAGAACGAAGGTGACCTGATCATGGCGGCCGACCTGGCGACCCCGCAGTCGATCGCGTTCTTCGTGCGTCACACGTCCGGGGTGATCTGCGTCGGGCTGACCGGTGAGCGATGCGCCGAGCTCGACCTGCCACAGATGGTGACGCCGGCCGACAACAGCGAGGCACTCGGCACGGCCTTCACGGTCACGATCGACGTGCGCGACGGCACCACGACCGGGATCTCGGCCGCCGACCGGGCGGCGACGCTGCGAGCGATCGCCGACCCGCAGGTCGGCGCGGCGGCGTTCAACCGACCCGGCCACATCTTCCCGTTGCGGGCCAGGGCGGGCGGCGTGCTGAAGCGCGCCGGCCACACCGAGGCCGCGGTCGACCTCGCTGTGCTCGCCGGCCGGCAGCCGGCAGGTGCGCTGTGTGAGGTCGTGCGCGACGACGGCGAGATGGCGCGCGGCCCCGATCTGCGCCGGTTCGCCGACGACCACGGGCTCGTGTTCATCTCGATCGCCGATCTGATCCGGTACCGGCGCCGTCACGAGCAACTCGTCGAGCGCACGGCGTCGGCGCGGGTTCCGACCAGGTGGGGCGAGTTCCAGTGCCACTCGTACGAGTGCGCGCTCGACGACCAGACCCATCTCGCCTACACGATGGGCGACGTGGCCGACGGCGACCCCGTGCTCGTCCGTGTGCACAGCGAATGCATCACCGGCGACGTGTTCGGCAGCGTGAAGTGCGACTGCGGGCCGCAGCTGCACGAGGCGATGCGTCGCGTGGCCGAGGCGGGCCGCGGCGTCGTGGTGTACCTCCGGGGTCACGAGGGTCGCGGCATCGGGATCGCCCACAAGCTGCGCGCGTACGAACTGCAGGACCAGGGGCTCGACACGGTCGATGCCAACGTCGCGCTCGGTCTGCCGGTCGACACGCGCGAGTACGGCGTCGGTGCGCAGATCCTCGCCGACCTCGGCGTGCGTCGCCTGCGGCTCATGACCAACAACCCGGAGAAGTACGGCGGGCTCGACGGATTCGGGCTGACGGTCGAGGAGCGCGTGCCGATCCACCTGCGCCCGCACCCCGAGGCCGAGCGCTACCTGCGCACCAAGCGCGACCGCCTCGGCCACCTCCTGCCGGACGACCTCGACGATCTCGACGAGGTGGCACGATGAGGGTCGGTGCCGTCGATCGCCCCGACGTCGACGGGACCGGCCGGCGGTTCGCACTCGTCTGCGGGCGCTTCAACCACGAGATCGTCCGTGCACTCGAAGCGGGGGCTCGACGTGCCTTGACCGCCTCCGCCGTCGCCGACGACGGCATCGACACCGTCTGGGCACCGGGCGCGCTCGAGATCCCCCAGATCGCCCGGCGCCTCGCCGACACCGGCCGCTACGACGCGATCGTGGCGCTCGGCGCGGTCATCAAGGGCGACACGTACCACTTCGAGGTGGTCTGCGATCAGAGCGCGGCCGGTCTGATGCAGCTGTCGCTCACGACCGAGGTCGTGGTGACCAATGGCATCCTCACCGTGTACGACGCCGAACAAGCCGCCGTCCGCAGCGCCGACGACGACGCCAACAAGGGCGCCGAGGCCGCGTTCGCGGCACTCGAGGTGCTGGCGGTCACCTAGGTCGCGGGGAACGACGGGTCGTCAGGCAGCCGCGGCGACCGGGAGCTTCGTCAGATCGATGCCGTAGAGATCGGCCGTGTTGCCCGACAGGATCGCCTGGCGTTGCTCGTCGGTCAGATGGGCGGTCTGCTCGGCGAGCATCTCCTGCGACCACGGCCACGTCGAGTCGCTGTGGGGGAAGTCGTTCGCCCAGAGCAGCCGCCGCCAGTTCATCTGGTCGGCGACGCGGAACGCCGTCCAGTCGTCCTGGAACGTCGTGTAGATGTGTTCGGCGAAGTATTCGGACGGCAGCTTCGACAGCTCGACGCCGGGCGCCATCCAGTTGCGGTGGCGGTTGTAGGCGTGGTCCATCCGGTACATGTAGTGCGGCACCCAGCCGGCATCCGCCTCGACGCACACGATCCGTAGCCCGGGGTGGCGTTCGAACACACCGCCGTACACCAGCGTCCCCATGATGTCCTGGATCCCGCGGATGATGCCGAGGAACCCGTTCAGGCGCGAGCCGCGCGGCCTGCCGTTGAACAGGCTGTTGCGCGACGTGAGGATGTGGAAGCTGAGCGGCAGGCCGAGGCCGACCGCCGCGTCCCAGAACGGGTCCCACATGGGGTCGTCGTAGTCGCCCGAGCCGTCGTCGGCGAGCGTGCCGGGCTCACCCGGCATCATCACGCCACGCAACCCGGCGTCGCGGATCGCGGTCAGGTCGGCGATGCCCTGGTCGACGGACGGCAGGGCGGTCTGGCCACAACCGAGCAGCCGGTCGGGCGCCACGCTGCAGTACTCGGCGATCCAGCGGTTGTACGCCTGGAAGCACGCCTGCTTGTAGTCGACGTCGTCGTGGTTGCAGATCATCATCCCGACGGTCGGGTAGATGATCTCGGCCGCCACAACGTCACGTTCCTGATCGGCGAGGCGGTACGACGGGTCCCACCCCGAGCGATGCAGTTCGTCGAAGGTGACACCTGCGATGCTCAGCTCCTCGGGTGGCTTCCCGGCGGCCGCGACCAGGCCCATGGCGATCGGTCGCGACATGCCGGGGATGACGAACAAGTCGCCGCGCTGCTCGTCGGTGACCATGTGCGGCGCCCGGTCGCGGAACGCCGGGTCGATGTGCGCCGAGTAGCAGTCGGGCGGCTCGGTGATGTGCGAATCGGCACTGATCACGGGGAAGGGAAAGCTCATCGGGCACCTCGCACCAGACGACCAGGTGTGGCACCGGTCGATTCGCCGTCGGACATGATCTCGGTGCCGGCGACGAACGTGTGCCGATAGCCGGTCGCTCGCTGCAGCATCCGCTTGCCGCCGGCCGGCAGGTCGCCGACGACCTCGGGGACGTGGAGTCGGAGCCCGTCGAAGTCGATGACGTTGACGTCGGCCCGCTTGCCCGGTGCCAGCACACCGCGGTCGGTCAGCCCGACCGTCTCGGCGGTCATCCGGCACTGCTTGGCCATCAGCGTCTCGACCGGGATGCGACCGGTCGGTCGGTCGCGCCCCCACCACTGCAGCAGCGTGGTGGGGAAGCTGACGTCGCAGATCGTGCCGACGTGGGCACCACCGTCGGACAACCCGGGGACCGCCGCCGGGTGCCGGAGCATCTCGCCGACGACGTCGAGGTTCTGGCGGGCCCAGTTCAGGACCGGCTGGTACAGCAGTGCCGTTCCGTCGGCCTCGAGCAGCCAGTCGTACACGACGTCGAGCGGTTCGCGTCCGGCTCGCCGCGCGGTCGCCTCGACCGAGTCGGACGGGTCGGGTTCGTAGTTCGGCGGGTCGCCGAGCCGGAAGATGTAGCCGAACCGGTGGATCGCCCGGCTGCCGAGCTTGGTGTCCTCGACGTGAGCGCCCTCGATGATGCGACGCCGCAGTTCGGGGTCGCGCATGACCGCGACCCGTTCGGCGAGCGGGCGATCTGCGATCTCCCGGTACGCCGGGCTGTACATGAACGGGTGCAGGGTCGTCTCGAGGCCGAACATTAGCCCGACGGCGCGGGCGCCGACCTGGCCGCGCATCGGCACGCCCCGGGCCGACGACTCGGCGAAGAAGTCGAGCTCGCGGCGCCAGTCGTCAGGGGTGCGTGGGCCCTGCGCGATCGACACCGAGATCGGGCGACCCGACTCGGCGGCCATGCGATGGAACAGCTCGATCTCGCCGTCGAGGTCGATGAAGTCGGTGACGGCCTGCAGCACGCCGGTGCCGGCCTTGCCGATCTCGGTGGCGATGCCGACCAGCTCGTCGGCCTCGGCCTTGAGCGTCGGCGTCGGCTCGCCGAGGCTCGTGCGGTGGTTGATCGTGCGGCTGGTGGTGAACCCGACGGCGCCGGCCTCGATCGCCTCGCGGGCGAGCCGCGCCATCTCGGTGATGTCGTCAGGCGTTGCGGGCTGCTGGGTGGCACCGCGCTCTCCCATCACGTGCAGTCGCAACGCACCGTGGGGCACCTGGGCCGCGAGGTCGATGTCGCGGGGTCGCCGGTCGAGGTCGTCGAGGTATTCCGGGAAGG
>JAUHYJ010000740.1 GCA_030425785.1 Acidimicrobiia bacterium
TCGCCCTCTGCCAGGCGACCAGCTTCCGGTACGCCTTCTCATTCATGTCTCACCCCCTAGACCTTAGCCCTTAGACCCTAGCCCCCACATCACCCCGCACTGCTCGTAATGCACCGGCTGATCGGCATCAGCAGGTCCGGGACCAGCTTGTCGATCGCCAGGCGGGAGCAGGTCTCGGCCAGGTCGGGGAACTGCTTCTTCAGGTCCTCGGGCTTCTCGACCGGGCCGTACTTGCGGACGGTCAGATTCAGGGCGATCGGCTCGTCGGCGTACCGGCCGGTGCCGCCGCGGCGGGACTTCTGGCGGGTGCGGACCTCGAAGAAGGCCTGCATCGACCCGTGCTCGTCCAGGTTGACCGAGCAGAACGGCTGGCAGTCCAGCACCTTGCTGCCGTCGATGTTCATCGCGTTGCCCAGCGGGGTGTCGGCGAAGAGGGCCTGGTAGATAACCTCGTCCTGGCTCTCGGCACACTCCAGGTCGAAGCCGAAGGTCAGCTCGACGTAGTCCACGTCCAGCGGGCTGATGGACAGGTGGTAGGGGGCCTGCTGGAGGATGAACTCGTGGAAGCGGTAGGCCTGCTCCATGGTGTCGGGGTTGACCGTGCCGGTGCGGAGGATGTTCTTGCGCACGGACAGCCAGGAGTTGCGGATGTCGTCCTTGCGGCGGGGGGTTTCGAGGACCATCTCGCCGTCGTACTTGCGCACCATCCGCTTGAGGTCGCGGATCTCCTTCGCCGTCGACACGCATCGGCCCGACGCCGGCAGGCGGTGGCCGAACACGTAGGTGACGATCGACAGCTTCGAGGCTTCGCAGATCGGGCACTCGGCCGACGTCTCGACACCGACGTTACGAGCCGCCCGGATCAGTTCGGGATGGGCGTCGCACACCTCGGTCCGCGAGATGCGCCCGAGCCGCACCTGATTGATGAGCATGCGCCGGGCGAGGCGGTGGTCGACGATGCCGCGCCGCTGGCGATCGCCACCGCGCAGTGCACCGACCGAGAACGCCATGGGTCGAGCATAGAGGTCGCAGCTGAGGGTGACCGTCCGTACGCAGGGCGATTCCACCCCATCCGGGCCGGATTCCGCCAGACTGTCACCGTGACTGGCACGGCGATCAGGTTCGGGCGCGACGTTCCCACCGATGACGAACTGCGGATCTGCGGCGACATCGGCGACGGCAAGCGCGCCCTCGAGCTCGGCGTGAGCCGCGAGCAGAACGCGCTCGCGTTCGCGATCGCCGGCGCCCGGGCGATCGCCGTCGACCCCGACCCGGCCAAGCTCGACGCCCTCCGGGCCGCCGCGATCGCCGTCGAGGTGACCGTGCAGGGCATCAACACCGAGCTCGCCGACCTCGGCCAGATCGCGAGCGCGTCGGTCGACCTGGTCGTCGCCAACCACACCCTCGGCGACGTCGACGACCTCGGCCGGCTGCTGCGACAGGTCCACCGGGTGATGAAGTCGGCCCGACCGCTCGTCATCTCGGCGCCGCATCCGTTCGCGGCGGTGTACCAGACCGACGAGTACGGCTCGAAGGTGCAGCCGTACGGCACGGTCGGCCGCACGATCGGCGACTGGTTCACCCATCTCGCCCGCGCCAACTTCCGGGTCGACCAGATCCTCGAGCCGGGCGTGAGCGACATCAGCCCGGTCCCGACCACCCTCATCCTCCGGGCGGTCAAAGAAGGCGACTGACCCGGCGGCACCCTCGTCGTCGGCCGGATCACGGCCCCGACGAGCTCCACGTCCGGATCCTGCCGGTGCTCGCCGGCGCCCGGTGGCACGCTGGTGACCGTGAAGTGGTCGGACGGTGGCAGCGGGGCGGTGAACGTCGTGCACACGACCGGCATCTACTGCCGAGCGGGGTGCGCCGGACGACCGAACCCGGCCAACACCGCGCGCCTCCGCTCGCCCGCCGAGGCCGAGGCGGCCGGGTTTCGGCCGTGTCTACGGTGCCGGCCCGATCGGCTGCCGTTGGTCACGAGATCGGCCGCCACCGACCCGGTCGTCGCTCGCGCGTTGATCCTGATCGGCGACGGCTTCCTCGACGGCCACGCGGAGGACGCCCTCGGGCGCGAGGTCGGCGTCAGCGCCCGTCAC
>JAUHYJ010000741.1 GCA_030425785.1 Acidimicrobiia bacterium
ACTCCGCGCCAGCCACCTCCGACAGGTCGATCGTGTTGGGCGGCGGGCTGTCTGAGCCATGGTCGCAGGGCAGCCGGATGATGCCCGAGTTGGCGACCCAGACGTTTCCGTCCGCATCGGGAGCGAGCCCCATCGGATTCGCGAAGGCATCGAGTCGGCCCGGGAACCCGGCACCGCCGACGGTGGTGAACGGCGTGCCGTCGTACGCGATCATCTGCACCGAAGAGCTGAGCATGCCCGATGCGAAGATGGCCGAGCCGTTGTCGACGACATCGAACGCCATGACCGTGTCGAGGCCGTCCGCTGCCGTGATGTTGCGGGCGCGGTGCGGGTCGAGGTCGGGATAGAGGGTCACCGTGTCGGAGCTGCAGTTCGCCGTCCACACGTTGCGATGCCCATCGATCACGACTCCCTGCGGCCAGTCGAGCGGTCCTTGATCGAACGGGGTCTCGACCACGAACGTCTCGGTGACCGTGTTGAACAGCGACATCGTGTTGTGGGGCGGAGGGATGTCGCAGTCCGGCGCCGCGAAGCCGAAGTTCGACACCCACAGCTCGCCCGTGCGCACGTCGAGCTCGATGCCGAAGCCCGATCCCGACAGCCCTCCACCGGAGAATCTCGTGAACTCGCCGGTCGGGCTGAACCGGAACAGCTCGTCCGACCCGCACGCGGTCGTGGTCGGCAGCGCGTGGTACGTGTAGTTGTTGTTCACCCACAGGTTTCCGTCGTGGTCGACGGCGAAGTTGCCAGGCCCGTCCAGAGACTGCCCATCGCCGTCGAATCGGATGGCGAGCGTCCATGCGGCCGGGGCAGCCGCGAGCGTCGGCGCTCCGTCGGCGAGCGGCACCAGGGTGGTGAGGGCGAACAGCTCGGCGGGATCGGCGACGCCGGCATTGCGTGCGATCTCGGCGAGCGCGCGGAAGGTGTCCGCGGGATCTGCGGGATCCTGCGCCTGCGCGGCGATGGAGATGATCTCTTCGCAGGTGCCCTCCGCGAACGCGGGGTCTCCGAACGGCTCGGCGACGCACGAGGCGAGGGCGGCCGTCAGCGACGCGAACGTCGCCGCCGTGGATGTCGGGGTGAGAGGATCCAGGTCCGACGAGATCCCGCGGTTCGCGCGATCGGTCAGCACGGCGGAGGCCGCGCCGGTGGTCGGATCCGCCACGTTCGCCGCCATCCCCGCAGCGTTTCGCAGGCCCGGCGCAGCACCGGAGATGCCGTCGTTCCCGATGAACTGGGCCATCGCCCAGGAGGCGGCGATCGTGGTTCGCTCGTTCACGGTGACGACGCCGCCTGGCGTCAGCTCGGCGACCACCGTGGCGAGAGTGGCCGTCTGCACGCCCGGGTGAGACGGGTCCTCCGGCGCGTGCGCGATCACCGACATGACCCCGTCCGCGGGGATGTCCGCGCCCAACGAGGCGGCGAATCCTCCGTCGGCATCCGTCGTGGTCGCGACGGTGTCCACTGCGCCCGTGGGTCCGTGAACCGTGATCTCGACCTGCCAGTCCTCGAAGCCGGTGGTCGATCCACTGGCCACCGTCGAGACGGTGCCCGACACGGGTGTGGCCGCGGACGCGATGCTCGGTGCGACGACCAGCGCGCCTGCGGTCGCGAAGACCGCCAGGACGCCGATGAGCTGACGACGTGCACTCCCCATGGATTCCCCCTCGGCGTCCCCGTGCGAACGCGCGGTCGCTCGCGGGCAGACGACGCGGGCAACGCTAGCGGCCCGACCGACGCGCGACAAGAGGTCCGTCGGCTCACCGAACGACAGAGGGCCCGGATGCCGAAGCATCCGGGCCCCCTGTGAGGGGTTGTCTCAGCGGACGACGACCGCCAGGACATCGCGCGCCGACAGCACCAGGTACTCGTCCGCGCCGAACTTCACCTCGGTGCCGCCGTACTTGCTGTACAGGACGCGGTCACCGACGGCGACGTCGAGCGGGACGCGGTTGCCGTTGTCGTCGATACGGCCCGGGCCCACCGCGACGACGGCGCCCTCCTGGGGCTTCTCCTTCGCGGTGTCGGGGATGACGAGACCACTCGCAGTGGTCTGCTCGGCCTCGACCTGCTGGATGACGATGCGGTCCTCGAGCG
>JAUHYJ010000742.1 GCA_030425785.1 Acidimicrobiia bacterium
CGTCATCCACCTCGGTACCAACGGGCCGATCGAGCCGGAGGGCCTCGATGCGCTCCTCGATGCGCTCAGCCCGCCGACGTACAAGAACGTCGGTCTCGTGACGATTCGTGCCAACCGATCGTGGACGGCGCGGAACAACGAGCTCATCCGTGCCGCCGACGGGCGGCCGAACGTGGTGGTGCTCGACTGGCAGAACCAGTCAGCGAACTGCGTCGGCAGCTGCTTCGCGTCGGATGGCATCCACCTGTCGTCGGACGGCGTCGAGTTCTACGCCAACATGATCCGGGACTGGACCGGCCGGTGATCGTGTCCTGACACGGTTGGGGACGGGTCGGGTCGAGGGCGTACGCTCGATGGCATGACGTCTCCAGTTCGTGTTGCCGTGACCGGCGCCGCCGGCCAGATCGGATACTCGCTCCTGTTCCGCATCGCGTCCGGGTCGATGCTCGGCCCCGATACGCCGATCGCGCTCCAACTGCTCGAGATCACCCCGGCGCTGGGGGCGCTCGAGGGCGTGAAGATGGAGCTCGACGATTCGGCGTTCCCGCTGCTGACCGAGATCGTGTGCACCGACGACGCCGACACCGCGTTCGGTGACGCCGACGTCGCGCTGCTCGTGGGGGCGATGCCCCGCAAGGCGGGCATGGAGCGTGCCGATCTGCTGTCGGCCAACGGCGGCATCTTCAAGCCGCAGGGCGAGGCGCTGTCGCGTTCGGCCAAGCGCGACGTGAAGGTGCTGGTGGTCGGCAACCCGGCCAACACGAACGCGCTCATCGCGCAGGCCAACGCCAAGGACCTCGACCCCGGTCGTTTCACCGCGATGACGCGGCTCGACCACAACCGGGCGATGACCCAGGTCGCCCAGAAGCTCGATGCGACCGTCAACGACGTGAAGAAGATGACGATCTGGGGCAACCACTCGGCGACCCAGTACCCCGACCTGTTCCACTGCGAGGTCGGTGGCCGCAACGCCTACGAGGCGATCGGCGACCACGAGTGGGTCGACGGCACGTTCATCCCGACCGTGCAGAAGCGCGGCGCCGCGATCATCGACGCGCGTGGCGCGTCGTCGGCGGCGTCGGCGGCCAACGCGGCGGTCGATCACATCCGCTCGTGGTCGCTCGGCACGCCCGAGGGTGACTGGGTGTCGATGGCGATCCCGTCCGACGGGAGCTACGGCGTCCCCGAGGGGATCATCTCGTCGTTCCCGTGCGTCTGCAAGGACGGGACGTACGAGATCGTCCAGGGCCTCGACATCGACGACTACAGCCGCAGCAAGATCGACGCCTCAGCGAACGAGCTCGTCGGTGAGCGCGATGCCGTCCGCGAGCTCGGCCTGATCTGACGCCTCGCCGCCGTCGCCCCAAATCCGACTTGTCTGGTCGGGTTTCTGGGGCGTAGTGTCGGAGCCCTATGAGCGACAACTGGGGCTTCGAGACCAAGCAGATCCACGTCGGCGGAGATCCCGACACCGCCACCGGGGCGCGTGCGGTCCCCATCTACCAGACGACGTCGTTCGAGTTCCGCGACACCGATCACGCCGCCAACCTGTTCGCGTTGGCCGAGGTCGGCAACATCTACACGCGGATCATGAACCCGACGCAGGGTGCACTCGAGGCCCGGCTGAGCGCGCTCGAGGGCGGCTGCACGACGGCGATCGGCATCCCCGGTGCACTGGCGGTGTCGTCCGGGCAGTCGGCCGAGACGCTCGCGTTCCTGACGTTGTGCGAGTCGGGCGATCACGTGGTGGCGTCGGCGTCGCTGTACGGCGGCACCTACAACCTCTTGCACTACACCCTGCCCAAGATGGGCATCGAGGTCACGTTCCTGAACGACCCGCACGATCTCGACGCCTGGCGCGCAGCCGTCCGGGACAACACGAAGGCGTTCTACGGCGAGGTGCTGCCGAACCCGAAGAACGACGTGTTCGACATCGAGGGCGTGAGCGCCGTCGCGCACGAGCACGGCATCCCACTGATCGTCGACAACACGGTGCCGACGCCGTACCTGATCCGCCCGCTCGAATGGGGCGCCGACATCGTCGTGCACTCGATGACGAAGTTCATCGGTGGTCACGGCACGTCGATCGGCGGTTGC
>JAUHYJ010000743.1 GCA_030425785.1 Acidimicrobiia bacterium
CCTCGCGAAGGGCGGTGACCTCGGTCGAGTAGCTCTTGGTGACGTTCTCGAGGCGGATCATGAGACATGGACCCAGGGGGACGGCCGTCGACGACGGCTTCAGGGCCGGAACGAGCGTATCGTCACGCGTCCGTCATCTGGCGGCAGCCCCGCGAAGTCCCACCGGACGGGCCCGGGCGGCGTGGCAGACTGGGGACATGAGCATCTGACCGACCCGGCCCGCCCACCGTTCGACCCGAAGGTGTCCCCATGTCCGCAGTGCTCACGTTCCACGACGTCACCGTCTCCCGCGGCCCGCGCGTCCTGCTCGATCGCGTGGCGTTCACGGTCGCACCCGGCGCCCGAGTCGGCGTCGTCGGGCCGAACGGCGTCGGCAAGTCCACACTGCTCCAGACCGCGGCCGGGCTCGTCGCCCCCGACACCGGTCGGGTCGAGCTCACCCCGCCGACGGCGACGGTGGGCTTGCTGCGCCAGGAACCGGAACGGTCGGACGAGTCGGTGCGCGACCTGCTGCGTCGGCGGACCGGTGTCGCCGAGGCCGACGCCGAGCTCGAAGCGGCATCGACGGCGCTGGCCGACGGGGAGCCGGGCGCCGCCGACCGCTACGACACCGCGTTGACGGGGCTGGCGGCGGGGGTGCTGCTCGTCAGCCACGACCGCCGTTTCCTCGACCGGGTCACGACCGACATCGCCGAGATCGACCATCACGAGCACACGGTGGCGCTCTACGGAGGCGGGTGGCAGGCGTATCTCGACGAGCGCGACGTTGCCAGGCGCCGCGCCCGCGAACGGTTCGAGGAGTACGACGAGCAGCGCCGCAGCCTGGCGGCGCGGGCACAACGCCAACGCGAGTGGGCGCAGCAGGGGCAGGCGAAGGTGCAGCGATCGGCGAACGACGAGCCCGACAAGAACATCCGGGCGTTCCGGATCAACCAGACCGAGCAGCTCGCCGGCAAGGCCGCGCAGACCCAGCGCGCGATCGATCGACTCGAGGTGGTCGAGTCGCCGCGCGAACCCTGGGAGCTGCGGCTCGACATCCCCGACGCACCGCGCAGCGGCGACATCGTGGCTCGCGCCTCGGGCGCCGTGGTCGAGCGCGGCAGCTTCCGGCTCGGCCCGATCGATCTCCTCGTCGAGTACGGCGATCGGGTGGCGCTGACCGGCCCGAACGGCGCCGGCAAGACGACGTTGATCGACCTGCTGCTCGGACGGGTCACCCCCGACGACGGCGCGGTGTCGCTCGGGAGCGGCGTGATCGTCGGCGAGATCGAGCAGGCTCGTCGCGCCCTGTTCGGGGAGACGTCGCTGCTCCGCACGTTCATGGACGCGACAGGGCTGCCGATCCCCGACACCCGGACCCTGCTCGCGAAGTTCGGGCTGGTCGGCGATCACGTCGAGCGGTCGGCCGACTCGTTGTCCCCCGGCGAGCGGACACGCGCCTCGCTGGCGCTGTTGATGGCGAACGGCGCGAACCTGCTCGTGCTCGACGAGCCGACGAACCACCTCGACCTCCCGGCGATCGAGCAACTCGAACAGGCACTGGACACCTTTGCCGGCACGATCGTCCTCGTCACCCATGATCGCGAGTTCCTCGACCGGGTCAGGGTGACGGTTCGTGTCGACCTCGCAGGCGGCCGCCTGACGTCCACGTCCGGATGATCAGTACGTCCGGATGATCTGGCCGGCTGATCAGGATGTCATGAGATCGCTGCGCGCCGGGGTCGGCTTCACGAGCCTGCGACCGGTGGCGCGACGCGATGGTCGCCGACCCAGTTGCCGTGGAACCCGAAGGGGACACGTTGCGGCAGCGGCACCTGAGCGACGTAGCCACGTTCGAGATCCTGGGCGTCCATGACGACGAACTCGGCCGCCTCCCGGTCGAGGTCGTGCACGAACGTCATCAACCAGCCGTCGTCCTCGGCGGTGCCGTCGACGCGCGGCACGAACACCGGCTCGCCCGCCGCCCTGCCGGGGCCATGGTCGAACACCGTCCGCTCGCCCGTCGTCAGATCGTGCTTGATCGTCGGCCACCCCACACCGTGCTCGAAGCTCGGCGCGGCGCAGTACCCGAAACGGTATGGCTGGGTGCTGAGCGAG
>JAUHYJ010000744.1 GCA_030425785.1 Acidimicrobiia bacterium
GACCACGTCGTGGAGGCGATCCGCGCTCGACCCCGGAACGTCAACGTCGTGATCACCGGCCGGGACGCGGCACCCGAGCTGATCGACCTCGCCGACACCGTCACCGAGATGGTCGAGGTCAAACACGCCTACCAGCAGGGCATCCGGGCCATGCGCGGCATCGACTACTGACCCCATGACCTTGACCGTGCTGCTCGGCGGGGCACGCAGTGGCAAGAGTTCGATCGCGGTCGAACTCGGCCGGCGCCACCGTGGACCCGTGTCGTTCATCGCCACTGCCCCGCCGGTCGACGCCGACATGGAGGAGCGCATCGAGCGCCACCGACTGGAGCGCCCGGCGTCGTGGAGCACCGTGGAGGAGCCGACCGAACTCTACGAAGCGCTCGATGCCACCAGCCATGATGCACTGGTGATCATCGACTGTCTGACCCTGTGGGTGTCGAACCTGATGTATGCGGGCCGGAGTGACGCCGACGTGTGTGATCTCGCGAGTGCAGCCAGTGCGCTCGCGGCGTCCCGCCCCGCTCCGGTCGTGGCGATCTCGAACGAGGTGGGCATGGGAATCCATCCGGAGACGACCCTCGGGCGCCGCTACCGGGACCTGCTCGGACGCGTGAACCAGCGCTTCGCTGCCTCCGCCGACACCAGCCTCCTCCTGGTGGCGGGACGGGCGATCGCCCTCGACGATCCCTGGAAGCTGCTCGGCGGCGAGCCGGATGCAGCGTCGTGAGCACCCTGCGCGAACTCCTCGACGATCTGCCGCTGGCCGACGCCGACGCCCGCCGCGCGGTCCACGAACGCGCCGCCCACATCCTGCGCCCGAGCGGCGCCCTCGCCTGGCTCGACGAGATCGCCGCATGGGTCGCCGCCTGGCAACGCACGTCCGCACCGCGGGTGGAACGCCCGGTCGGCCTGATCTTCGCCGCCGACCACGGCATCGCCGCGGCGACGGAGGTGTCGGCCTACCCCACGGGCGTGACGAGGGCGATGCTGTCGGCCTACGAGGAGGGCCGCTCCACCATCAGTGCGTTCGCGCGGCTCGCCGGCGCCACGGTGCACGCGGTCGATGTCGGTGTCGGCCGGCCAACCAACGACATCCGCTACGACCCCGCCATGTCGCGGGAACGTTTCGACGAGATCGTCGACGTCGCGGTCGCCGCCGTCGACGACCTCGACGGTGACCTGTTGGTGCTCGGCGAGATGGGGATCGGCAACACCACGGCGGCGGCCGCGATCGCCGCATCGCTCGCCGGGGGCGAGACCGCGGCGTGGGTGGGACGCGGGACCGGTGTCGACGACGAGGGCCTCGCCCGCAAGCGGCGCGCCGTGCAGGAGTCGGTGCGGCGCATCGCCGGGGTGACGGACCCGTTGGAGATCCTCCGTGAGGTCGGCGGTTGCGAGATCGTCGCGATCACCGCAGCAACCGTGGCCGCCCGCCGTCGATCGATCCCGGTCGTGCTCGACGGCTACGTGGTCACCGCGGCCGTACTACCCCTGCACGAGCTCGACGCCACGGCGCTCGACCACTGCACCGTCGGCCACTGTTCGGCCGAGCCCGGGCACCGCCGGCTGCTGGAGCGACTGGGCAAGGCACCACTGCTCGATCTCGACATGCGCCTGGGCGAGGGCTCGGGGGCCATGGCGGCGGTCCCGTTGATCGCCATGGCATGCGCCGGCATCACCGACGTGCCGACGTTCGCCGAGTGGTTCGGCGAATGATCCGCAACTTCTTCGCGGCAGCCCAGTTCCTCACCCGTGTGCCGATCCGCTTGCGGGAGGCTCCCGACCTCACCGCAGCGGTGCCGTGGTTCCCGGTGGTCGGCGCGCTCATCGGCACGGGCGTCGGCCTCGTGGCCGTCGGGTCGATGGAGGTGGTGCCACCAGGCGTGGCGGCCGCCCTGGCGATCATCGCCGGGATGCTGGTCACGGGGGCGTTCCACGAGGACGGACTCGCCGACACTGTCGACGCGCTCGGCGGCACGACGCCCCAGCGGCGTCGCGAGATCCTGAAGGACCCGCGCCACGGCAGCTACGGCGTCGCCGCCATGTGTTCCACGATCGTGCTGCGCATCGTGTGTGTCGCCTCGCTCGGGCCGG
>JAUHYJ010000075.1 GCA_030425785.1 Acidimicrobiia bacterium
CGCGGCGCTCGAGCGCCGATTCCAGCCGGTCAAGGTCGACGAGCCGACCCTCGCCCACACGATCGAGATCCTGAAGGGCATCCGCGACCAGTACGAGTCGCACCACCGGGTCACGATCACCGACCAGGCGCTCGTCGCGGCCGCCAACCTGGCCGACCGCTACATCTCCGACCGCCACCTCCCCGACAAGGCGATCGACCTCATCGACGAGGCCGGGTCGCGGCTGCGCATCAAGCGCATGCAGACCCCGCCCGACCTCCGTGAGATCGAGCGCAAGCTCGAAGAGGTCCAGGAAGCGAAGAAGCGCGCCGTCGAAGAGCAGCAGTTCGAAGAGGCCGGTCGCCTCCGCGACCAGGAGAAGTCGCTCCTCGAGGAGAAGGCCGAGAAGGAACAAGAGGTCCGCGCCGAGGGCGTCGACCTCTTCGACGAGGTCGACGAGGAAGCCGTCGCCGAGGTCCTGTCGATCTGGACGGGCATCCCGGTGTACAAGCTCACCGAGGAGGAGACCCAGAAGCTCCTCAACATGGAAGACGAGCTCCACAAGCGGATCATCGGCCAGGAGGACGCGGTCGCCGCCGTGTCGCAGTCGATCCGCCGCACCCGCGCCGGCCTGAAGGACCCGCGGCGCCCCAGCGGCTCGTTCATCTTCCTCGGGCCCACCGGTGTCGGCAAGACCGAGCTCGCCAAGACGCTCGCCGAGTTCCTGTTCGGCGACGACTCGGCGTTGATCACGCTCGACATGTCCGAGTACATGGAGAAGCACACGGTCAGCCGCCTCGTCGGTTCGCCCCCGGGCTACGTCGGCTACGAAGAGGGCGGCCAGCTGACCGAGGCCGTCCGGCGCAAGCCGTTCTCGGTGGTGCTGTTCGACGAGATCGAAAAGGCCCACGCCGACGTGTTCAACACCCTGCTGCAGATCCTCGAAGAGGGCCGCCTCACCGACAGCCAGGGGCGGTCGGTCGACTTCCGCAACACGGTGCTGATCATGACGTCGAACCTCGGCACCGCCGATCTGCGCAAGGCCAACGTCGGCTTCACGACCGGCGACTCGGCGATGAGCTACGAGCGGATGAAGGAAAAGGTCAACGATGCGCTCAAGCAGCACTTCCGGCCCGAGTTCCTGAACCGCATCGACGAGACGATCGTGTTCCACGAGCACTCGCTCGAGAACGTGATCCAGATGGTCGACCTCATGCTGAAGCGTCTGGTCGGTCAGCTCGAGGGTCAGGGTCTCGGCATCGAGGTCACCCAGGCTGCGAAGGAAGAGCTGGCGAAGACCGGCTACGACCCGCAGCTCGGCGCCCGTCCGCTGCGGCGTGCGATCCAGCGTCAGATCGAGGACATCCTGTCGGAGAAGATCCTCTACAAGACGTTCTCGGCCGGCGAGATCATCGTCGTCGACGTCGAGCCCGACCCCGAGCGCGAGGGCAAGAACCGCTTCACGTTCACCGCGGTCGAGGGCTTCGTCCCGCCGGCGTCGGTCGAGCTCGCCACCACGGCGACGAACGACCTCGGTGCGACCTCCGGTGACGACGGCGCCGGCGACGCCCCGCCCGACGCCTGACACGTTCCACCGACGACGACGACGGCCTGCGCCACGTGGCGCAGGCCGTCGTCGCGTCCCGAGAAATGCGAGGAAGTCGGCGGCACCTGGTGCCGATGAGCAGACATGCAGAGCACGGCCGTCCAGGGGCCGCCGCTGAACCGACCACGCACACCACTGGTGCAGCATCTCTGGCTCGTCGCCCTCGGCGTCGGCCTCGGTTCGAGCGCGCTCACGAACTTCTGGCTCCCCGACGATCACGCCGCACTCGACGCGCTGTACCTGGGCACGATGGCGCTCGCCTGCGGGGGCATGATCATCGGGACGACCCTGTGGCGAGCGGCGGATGCGGTGACGGTGGCGTGGCGCATCATGTGCGCGGGAATGCTGCTCTACCTGCTCGGCGAGGCCACCTGGATCTGGTACGCCCGGCGCGGACTCGAGCCGTTCCCGTCGGTGGCGGACGCGATGTACATCGCCGGCATCGCCACGATGATCGCTGCAGCGTTCCTGCTCGCGCGAACGCGTCGCGACCAGACCGACGACATGGTCGTCCTCGACACGGCGATCATCGCGATCGCCGTCGGCGCCGTCCTGTGGACCGTCACGATCCTGCCCTACGCAGACGATCCCCGGGCGTCCGTGCTCGATCGTCTCATCGCCGGTGCGTACCCGTTGCTCGACGTGTTCCTGGTCGCCATCATCGCGCGCATCATGCTCGCGGGCGGCCGACTGCCGGTCGGCTTCGTGCTGCCGGTCGTCGGGCTCGGCATCTGGTCGATCACCGACATCGTCTACTACCAGCAGGTCATCCACGGGAGCTACTCCGAGTGGTCGTGGGTCGACTTCGGGTACATGGTCGGGTACGTCGTGGCAGCAGCCGGCGCGCTTCATCCGGCGTCGGTCGAGGTGGACAACGTGCGCGCTCGTCCCCCGCAGATCGATCGCCTCCGCCTCGTCGTGCTCGCCGTGTTCGCGGCGATCCCGCTGATCGCGATCGACGCCGGCGAGCTGCTCGGGATCGACACCAACACCGGCGTCCTCGCGCTCGCGAGCTCACTGCTCGTCGTGCTCGTGCTCGCGCGGACCTGGAAGCTGGTCCGCTTGAACGGTCGGCTCGGCGAGATGCGCAGCGACGCCCGGTTCACGAGCATGATCCGCAACAGCTCCGATGCCGTCGTCGTGGTCGACGACGACCACCGCATCACGTATGCGTGCCCTGCGCTCGAACGCAAGTGGGGGTGGTGCATCGCCGACCTCGTCGCCCAGCCGATCCAGACCGTGTTCGGGCACCAGGACCCGGGGCAGCTCGACCGCTGGCTCGGCGCCGTCGAGCGAGGCGACGCCGTCGTCCCGATCGAGATCGCCCTGATCGCCGCAGACGGTTCGACCACGTCGGTGTCGGTGGTGGCGAGCGACCTGCGCGACGACCCCGACATCTCGGGCATCGTCCTCACGGGCCGGGACATCAGCCATCGTGTCGAGCTCGAGAACCAGCTGCGCCACGATGCCGCCCACGACGCGCTCACCGGACTGCTGAATCGGGGAGGATTCTCCCGTCGGCTCGACGAGACCCTCCAGCATCGCACCGGTGCCGGGTCGACCTTGCTGTTCTTGGACGTCGACGACTTCAAGGAGATCAACGACCAGTTCGGCCACGCCGTCGGCGATCGCGTGCTCGTCGAGCTCGGCGCACGTCTTGCGGTCGAGATGCGCGAGGACGACATCGTCGCGAGGCTCGGCGGCGACGAGTTCGCCGTCGTCGTCGACCGGCAGGACACGGAGCGCCTGGCCGAGCGGATCCGGGCGTTGGCGGCATCGATCGACATCGAGGTGCTGGCACGACCCGTGACGGTCAGCATCGGGTGGTACGAGCTCGAGCCGGGCACCGCGGCGACCGAAGCGCTCCGCCGCGCCGACCTCGCGATGTACGAGGCGAAGCGGACGGGCAAGGGCCGGCTGACCCGCTACGACATGGAGCTCGGGCATCGCGCCCAGCACCGGCTCGCGGTGCGGAACGGTCTCCGATGCGCGCTGGAGCGCGACGAGCTACGCCTCGTCTACCAGGACATCGTTCGGGTCTCCGACGGCGTACGCGTCGGTCGGGAGGCGCTGCTGCGATGGCAGTCGGCCGAGCTCGGACCGATCTCTCCCGCCGCCTTCGTTCCGACCGCCGAGGAGATGGGGCTGATCGACGCGATCGGTACGTGGGCGCTCCACGGGGCGTGCGTGGATGCCGTCGACGAGCTGCGCGGGACCGGCTCGACACCGGTCGTCAGCGTCAACGTGTCGCCGCTGCAACTCGACCACGGCTTCGATCGAGTCGTCGATGCCGTCCTCCGCGAGACGGGCCTCGAACCGGACCGGCTGCAGCTCGAGCTCACCGAGTCGGTGATGACCCACTCGAATGCCGCCGACGTCCTCGGTCGGATCAGGGGGCGCGGGGTCCGGCTCGCCATCGACGACTTCGGGAGCGGGTACTCGTCGCTCGGTTACCTGCGGCGGTTCCACGTCGACACGATCAAGATCGACCGGGCGCTCGTCACGGGTTGCGACGACGACCCCCGGCTGCTCGCCGGCGTGGTTCGCCTCATCAACTCGATGGGCGCGACCGCGTTGGCGGAGGGCGTGGAGACCGAGGCCGAGTGTGCCACCGTCTCCGAGCTCGGCATCCCGCTGGCGCAGGGGTTCTTCTGGCACCGCCCGGCGCCGCTCGGTCGCGACGTTCGAGTCACCGCCGACGAGGTGACGTAACCAGCTGTTCCGATTTTCCGGCGGATTGGCACCCACCCACACGACGGTGCTGCGATGATGCGTGATCGTGATGCGCCGCCTCGCCCTCGCCGTCGTGTGCCTGCTCGCACTCAGCGCGTGCCGGCTCGACGTCGTCGTCGAGGTCGAGATCGAGCCGGACGGCACGGGCCTCGTGACGGTCGAGGCGACGGCCGACGCCGAGCTCGTCGAGCGCGTACCCGACCTGGCCGACGACCTGCGGCTCGAGGACGCCGTTGCGAACGGGTGGACCGTCGACGGGCCGACCCCGACCGACGACGGCGGATTGACCATCGTGTTGACCCACCCCGTCTCGTCCGCCGAGGAGCTCGCGAACGTGCTCAACAGCATCGGCCCACCACTCACCCGGATGGTCGTGGCTCGCACGTCCGACGCTGCGACCGAGCAGACGACGAACGCGATCAACGGGGTGCTCACCCTGTCGGACGGCTTCGAGACGTTCGCCGACGCCGACCTGATCCAGGCGGTGGGCGGCCTCCCGTTCGGCGAGGAGATCGCCGCCAGCGGCCTGACGCCGTCGGAGGCGATCGGCTTCACCTATCGGGTCGACCTGCCCGGCGAGCTCGTGTCGGCCGAGACCGGCACCGAGGTCGACGGTGGCGTCATCGAGTGGGTCGCGCCCCTCGACGGGTCCGAGACCAGCCTCTACGTCGAGACGGTGCAGCGACCTGCGAGCGAGGGCGCCGGCTGGGCCCGGCCACTGGCCACGGTCGCGCTGATCGCACTCGTGCTCTGGGTGGTCGCCGCCGCGGCGTTCATCGCCTTCGTCGCCGTGGCGCGCAAGCGCAAGCAGCAGCGGCGGATGCAACGCCTCAAGCGGCTCGAACGCGACCAGGTCACCTGACCGCCCGCCGATCGCGTCCGGGCGATAACGCTGCAATCGGCTACACTCGCTCCCGTGATCGTTCGGCCCGCGGGATGGGCCGACATGTTCGCGGGGGCGGCGTCCCAAGGTTTCCCGCATCTCGGTCGATGCCGCCTCCGCACATCTCCGCTGCAGCAACTCGCGGCGAGCGGTCGCGGCGGCGGGTTGCTAGGTTCGCCACCGTGATGTCCGACGACCTGCCGCCGGCCGAGCCGGACGCCCCGCCGACCGATCGCGAGAACGTTGATCGAGCCGACGCCGCGGCGGACGATCGCGAGACCGACGACCTCGTCGATCTCGACCGGATCGCCGCCGATCTCGACGGCGTCGAGGCGGCACTGCAACGGCTCGATTCGGGCACCTACTGGACCGACGAGGTCACCGGTCAACCGATCGCCGACTCGGTGCTCGACACCGACCCCGTCGCCCGACGCAACCCCGATCCGGCCTGACATGGCGCGCCGAGCGATCCCGGTGGCGGCGATGGCGGCACTCGCCGCCGGCATCGGTGCCCTCGCAGCCGGGCGCAGCGACCGGCTCGCCGCGTCCCCGACAGCTCGGCGGATGACCCGAACGGCCCGCGTCTGGCGGCTGTCGGCGCGGAACTCGGCCCGGTTCGCCGTGTCGCGCGTGCGCGGGATCGGCAGCGCAGCCGAACGCCGAGCCGAGCTCGATCAGGAGTTCGCGATCCGCACGGCCGAGGACGTCGCGGCCGAGCTCGGCGAGATGAAGGGCGTCCTGATGAAGGCCGGTCAGATGATCAGCTTCATCTTCGAGTCGCTCCCCGACGATGCACAGACTGCGCTCGCCAGCCTGCAGGCCGACGCTGCGCCGATGGCACCCAGCCTCGCCGCCGGCGTCGTGGCCGACGACCTCGGTGCGCCACCCGAGGACCTGTTCCTCGACTGGGCCGACCTCCCGGCGGCGGCGGCCAGCATCGGCCAGGTGCACCGTGCCGTCACCCACGACGGCCGCGATGTCGCGGTCAAGGTGCAGTACCCCGGCGTCCACGAGGCGATCGAGCACGACCTCGATGCCGCCGAGACGATGTACGCCATGTTCTCGGCGATGATGCTGAAGGGGCTCGACGCGAAGGGGCTCGTCGACGAGCTGCGGGCGCGGATGCGCGACGAGCTCGACTACCGCCTCGAGGCGGCCAACCTCGACGAGTTCCAGCGCATGTACGCCGGTCACCCGTGGGTGCGGATCCCGGCCCTCGTGCGCGACCTGTCGAACGAACGCGTGCTGACGACCGAGTGGGTCGACGGACTCGCCTTCGACGAATTCCTCCGCACCGCCACCGACGACACCAAGCAGCGCGCGGCCGAGGTGATGTGGCGGTTCGCGCAGCACGCGATCCACCGCCACGGTGTGTTCAACGGCGATCCTCATCCTGGCAACTACCGGTTCCACCACGACGGCAGCGTGACGTTCCTCGACTTCGGCCTCGTGAAGCGATGGGCCCCCGGCGAATGGGAGTCGCTGCGGCCGACGCTCGATGCGATCGTCGTCGATCGCGATCCCGAGCGGCTCGTCGCGGCGATGCGGTCGAGCGGGTTCCTCCGCGGCGGCGACGACCTCGACCCCCAGCTCGTGTTCGACTACGTGAGCAGCCCGTACGAGCCGTACCTCACCGACGAGTTCACCTTCAGCCGTCAGTGGATGACCGACACGCTCGGGCGCATCTTCGACGTGCGCGGGCCGCACGCGCCCGTGATCGAGGCCCTCAACGTGCCGGCCAGCTTCGTCATTCTCGACCGCGTGGTCTGGGGCATGAGCGCGATCCTCGGCAAGCTCGGCGCCTCCGGACCGTTCCGCGCGATGCTGCTCGAGTACGTCGCCGACGGCGAACCGGCCACCGACCTCGGCGCGGCCGAGGCGGCATGGCGTCAGGCGGCCAGCCGATCGTGAGCACCGTGCCGATCACGGCGCTGGTCGACCGCTGCACCGCGATGACGGCGAGGCACCGGCGCCTGTTCGAACTGCTCGGCGCCTGGGCGATGGACGACCCGGACGCGGCGCGCCAGCGTTGGTACGCCACGGCCGCACACCGCCACGCCTGGCATGCCGAGCTGTGGGACCGACGCCGCCCGACGATCCCGGTCGAGTCGTCGGCCGGGTCAGAGCCGGCCGAAGCGACCCCACCGGACGACGTCGACGAACGCCGACGCTGGTACACCGAGGTGTTGGCGGCGCTGATCGCCGACACGGCGGCACTGGCCGACGGCGTCGACCCCGAGCTCGATCCCGGCACCCTGCGGGTGACCCGCCTCGTCGCCGCCGATCTCGATGAACTGGCGGCAACCGCGCCCAGCTGACGGTCGCGTCAGCGGAAGCTGGCGGCAACCGCGCCCAGCTGACGGTCGCGTCAGCGGAAGCTGGCGAAGCTGCGCACGGCGGGGCGCCGCCACCCGAGCCCGTCGACCTTGCCGACCGGCGGCCAGTGGTCGTCGCGGCTGTACGCCCACCACTCGAACGGGTTGAGGTAGTACGCGCACGACTCGATCATCTTGCCGAGCGGCTGATCTCGTCGGCCGGCGACCCACAGCACCGCACCCGCCACCGCCCCGCCCGCCATCCAGCCCGCGTACAACGCCGGATAGGTGGGACCGAACAGGCGGGCCTGCCACACGTGGACGTCCTCGTGATCGGTGACCAGCTTCGCGCGCCTCGGACGGGCGACGTCGCCGGCGCCGTTGATCACGTTGCCGAGCGTGATGGCGAAGTCACGGCGAGGCTGGAAGCCGCGGCGGTACACGTGGCGGTTGCGACGCCGACTCAGCGCCGGCACGAAGCCGGGTTCGCCGCGCACGGCCCCGACCGCATGGGCGACCAGGCCGGCCGCAGTCGTCACGAGCGACCAGGTCGAATCGAGCACGAAGGCGACGACCCCGGTCGGCGACGACCAGGCGTAGATCTCGCGACGGCCCGAGATCGCGCCGTTCAGACCTCCGACCACGGCGCCGGGCACCGCCAACCCGACCAGGCTGCCGGTCGCCGCGCCGAGCGCAGCGCCGGCGGCGGTCGCGCCGGCGGTCTCGGGGCTCACCGCTCGCGGAGCTTGGCGAGCAGGCGCAGCAGCTCGAGGTAGAGCCAGATGATCGTGACCAGCAGGCCGAACGCCGCGAACCACTCGAAGTCCTTGTCGAGACGCTGCTGCGCGCCGCGCTCGATGAAGTCGAAGTCGAGCAGCAGGTTGAACGCGGCCAGACCCGAGATGAGCACCGACAAGCCGATGCCGAGCGGGCTGGCGTTGTTGATGAAGCTCACGCCGCCGCCGACGCCGAACAGGTTGAGCAGGAGGCTGATGCCGTAGAACACCATGACGCCCATGGTCGCGGTGACGATGACGCTACGCATCCGCTCGGTGACCTTGATGATGCGGGTGCGGTAGAGCACGAGCATCACGGCGAACACCGCGATCGTGGCACCGACGGCCTGCAGCACGATGCCGTCGTACGCGACGTCGTAGGCGCGTGAGATCGCACCGACGAAGAAGCCCTCGGCGATCGCGTAGATCGGGGCGATGAACTTCGCGAGGTGCGGCTTGAACATCAACAGGAACGTCAGGCCGATGCCGACGATCAGGCCGACCCAGGCCAGCGCCGGGATGCCGGAGACGAACTCTTGACCGTCGACGTCGACGGTCTCGGTCTGGAACCACCCGAACATCGCGGACACGACGAGCAGCACGAGCAGGGTCGCCGTCGCGGAGATCGCACCGTTGACGGTCATGACCTTGGCGTTCCAGGGGCTGACCGGCCCGTCGGTCATCGGCGGCGGGAAGTGGTCACCGGCGACGGGTTCGGGCGACGCCCACGTGGTCGGCGCCTGCTTCATGGTGCGTTCGTTGAGCACGGGGTTGGCCATCGATACCTCCTGGGCGTCGGCCCCGTCGGCGCCACGATCGGTCGCCGACGGATGTGCCGACATCCTACCGACGCCGAGCGGTCGCGGGGCGCCGCGACGGCCCGCCCATGCGGGGCCGTCGCCCGGCGGGACGGTGCCGGAGCACCCCGCTCGCCGACTGCTGATCGACGGCCTCCGCGGCGATCTCCAGCAGCAGCTGCAGGACCATCTCGCAGACCAGCTCGCGGGCCATCTCGATGACGAACGGACAACCATCGGAATAACAGATGACCCCGAGGCCGTCATATCGAACTCAGCTAGCCGATCGGAATGCCGTTTCGACCGTTGGCGGCGGCGACGGGATCGGTATCGTTAGCACAACCTCGCCCGGAGTCGGTGGACCGGTCACGCTCCCGGGGCGCCGATCTCCACACCGGCGAGCACAACCGAACATCGCCACGGGTACCCATACCCCCGGAGCCTGAGGAGCCAGCATGGCCAAAGATCGCGTCGATCGAGACGACGAAGACCTCGTCCGGCTGTACCTGACCGACATCGGTCAGTACACGCTGCTGACGAAGGACGACGAGGTACGTCTCGCGAAAGCGATCGAGGCCGGCAAGGAGGCCATCGAGGCCCTCGATGCAGGTGGCAAGGACCTCACCGCGGCCAAGAAGCGCGAGCTGCGCCGCACCGCCCGCCAGGGCGAAGAGGCAGAGCGCCAGTTCGTCCAGTCCAACCTGCGCCTGGTGGTGTCGATCGCCAAGAAGTACCAGGCCTCGGGTCTGCCGTTGCTCGACCTCATCCAGGAGGGCAACCTCGGCCTGATGCACGCGGTCGAGAAGTTCGACTGGCGCAAGGGCTTCAAGTTCTCCACGTACGCCACGTGGTGGATCCGCCAGGCGATCACCCGCGGCATCGCCAACACGGGCCGCACGATCCGCCTCCCGGTGCATGCCGGCGACACGCTCGCCCGGCTCCAGAAGGCGCGCTCGCGCCTCGAGCTCAAGTACGGCCGTCCCGCCACCCTCGCCGAACTGGCGAAGGAGGTCGAGATGCCGGAGGACAAGGTGACCGAGGCGCTGCGCTTCGCGGCCGAGCCACTCTCGCTCTCGGAGCCCCTGCGCGAGGACGGCGACGCCGAGCTCGGCGACGTCGTCGAGGACCGGTCGGCCGAATCGCCCTTCGAGGTCGCCGCCACGGCGCTGCTGCCCGAGG
>JAUHYJ010000745.1 GCA_030425785.1 Acidimicrobiia bacterium
CCGTGCGGATCCCGCCGAACGCTCGCGTGCCGGTCGGTGAGGGGCAGGGCGGTGTGCTGATCTACACGGTGCAGCCGGGCGACAACGCGACCCAGATCGCACGCCGCTTCGCCGTCACGCTCGGCGCGCTCGCCCAGGTCAACGAGTGGACCGACGAGCAGCTCGACGACATCCAGGCCGGCGACGAGATCGTCATTCCCTCCAGCTCGCCGGTCGCCAACCCCTAGTTCCGACCCGGCTGGCATGCTGGGGCCATGGACATCGCACGCGCACTTGAGTTCGCACGCGGCCACCGCCAGGGTGTGCTCACCACCCTGAAGCGCGACGGCCGCCCGCAGCTGTCGAACATCGTGTACTCGATCGACGGCGACGACGCGATCGAGATCTCGGTGACCGGCGACCGCGCCAAGACGGCGAACCTCCGTCGCGATCCGCGGGCGTCGCTCCACGTCACGAGCGACGACTTCCGGGCGTACTGCGTGATCGAGGCCGACGCGACGATGACCGACGAGGCCGCGGCGCCCGACGACGCGACGGTCGACGCGCTGGTCGAGTGGTACCGCGCCATGTCGGGCGAGCATCCCGACTGGGACGACTACCGCCGGGCGATGGTCGACGAGCGCCGGCTGTTGCTGACGCTCTCGCCGACCCATGCGTACGGCATGCTGGGGCGATGAAGATCCACTCCACGCCCGAACAGCTCGGAGGGGTGTGGGCGAACAGCGCGGCCGTGCGCCACTCGCCCCACGAGTTCACGATCGACTTCATGCGGTTCGACTACGACGCCGAAGGCAAGCCGCAGACCGGCGTGCTGGTGCAGCGCGTCAACATGTCGCCGCTGTTCGTCAGCCAGCTGATCACCGCGCTCCAGGACAACTGGAGCAAGTACGCCGACAAGGCGATGCCGCGCGAGCTGTTCGGTGACGACGTCGACGGCGGCGACCCGCCCACGATCGAGCCGCCCGACGGGAGCGCCTAATGCAGCCGATGCCGATGCTGACCTGTTCGTCGGTGACCGGGTCGAGCGAGTGGTACCAGCGCGCGCTCGGGCTCACGAGCGCCCACGGCGGCGACGAGTACGAGATGCTCATGGCCGACGACCGGCTCGTGCTGCAGCTCCACGAGCACGACGCGCACGAGCACCCGTACCTGGTGCGCGACGGCGAGGCGTTCGGCAACGGCGTCGCCGTCTGGTTCGAGACCGCGGACTACGCCGCTGCCGTCGAACGCGCGCAGTCGAGTGGCGCGGAGGTGCTCGAGGACGACCACGTCAATCCGCTGGCCCAACACCGCGAGATCTGGCTGCGGGACCCCGACGGCTACGTCGTCGTGGTCAGCAGCCCGTTCGGTCAGACCTGAATGCCGTACGACACGATCCTGTTCGATCTCGACCACACGCTCTACGACTCCGACGAGTCGGAGCGGCGCGCGTACGCGCACACCACGACCCGAGCCGGGCTCGCCGACCCCGACCTCCACTTCCCCCACTACGTCTCGATCAACCGTGAGATGTGGCGATCGGTCGAGCGGGGCGAACTCGACCCGACCGAGGTGCGGCACCGCCGGTTCGAGGCCTTCAACCATCACGTCGGGCTCGACGCCGACCCGCACGCGATGGCCGACGACTTCGTCTGGGCACTCGGCGCGCACGGCGAGCTCTATCCCGGCGCCGCGCAATTGCTCGCGGCCTGTGCGGCGCGTGCGTCGCTCGGCCTCGTCACCAACGGGTTGAGCGACGTGCAGCGGTCGCGACTGTCGCGGCTCGGCATCGCGGACTACTTCGACGCGATCGTCATCTCGTCCGAGGTCGGCGTGACCAAGCCGCGTCCGGACATCTTCGCGATCGCGTTCGAGCAGCTGGGGCACCCGGCGAAGGACGGCGCGGTCATGGTCGGCGACAGCCTGACCTCGGACATCGCCGGTGGTCGCAACTTCGGGATCGACACCTGCTGGTACAACCCGCGCGGCAATCGCGCCGACACCGACGTCGAGCCGACGCACGTCGTGGGTCGGCTCGACGAGCTGCTCGACCTCCTCTGACCCGGCCGAGCGGAGCGGCCCGGGGCCGGCTGCTCAGCCGAGGCTCGCGC
>JAUHYJ010000746.1 GCA_030425785.1 Acidimicrobiia bacterium
GGATACCGGCCCGGCCGTTCTCCTTCGCGATCGTCTTCATGAACGCGTTGATCGCCGCCTTCGCGCCTGCGTACACCGCTTCGCGCGCCTCGCCTTGCCGGCTGGCGGCGGACGAGATCGACACGATCGAGCCTCGTTGCTGCGGGATCATGTGGTCGAGCGCCACCTTCGTGCAGTTGATGACGCCGAGGTAGTTGACGTCGACGACCTTGCGCCAGAAGGCGGGGTCCGTCTCGGTGAACCAAGTGAGTCGATCCCAGCCCGCACAGTTGACCAGGACGTCGATCGCGCCGTCGCGCACGTGCGCCGCGTCGAACAGCGCAACGACCTGATCGAGAACCGTGACGTCGGCACGTACGACCTGCGCCGCCGGCGCGCCGAGATCGGTCGCCGCGGCCGCTACACGGGCCGTCTGCTCCTCGTCGACGTCGCCCAGCGTCAGCCGCGCACCCTCGGCGGCGAAACCGAGCGCGATCGCCCGCCCGATGTTCGAGCCGGCTCCCGTCACCACGACCGATCGGTCGGCGAGCCCCAGGTCCATGTGCATCCCCTCCCACGCCCGGCAGCCGGTGCCGGTCCGTTCGCAACGTACTGGATGCGACAGAATCGTGTCGATGCGTCGTCGCGACCGCACGACGACCGGACGTTACGGACGGAGGACACGATGCAGCACGGGAGCGACGCAGATCCATCCGGGGAACCGCGAGGGGGCCCGGCGACGTACGGGTCGGTGTACCGGGACGGGCTCTTCGCGAATCGGTACGCCGTGGTCACCGGCGGTGGCACCGGAATCGGTCGTTGCGTCGCTCACGAGCTCGCAGCGCTCGGCGCCCACGTCGTGCTGTGGGGGCGCCGGCCCGAGCCGCTCGAACGCACGGTCGGCGAGATCGTCGACGACGGCGGATCGGCGTCCTTCGTCGCGGGCGACGTCCGGGTGCCTTCCGATGTCGAGGCGGCCGTCGCCGGGGTCATCGAGCACTGCGGGCGCATCGACCTGCTCGTGAACAACGCCGGCGGCCAGTTCAGCGCCTTCGCCGTCGACATCTCGGCGAACGGGTTCGACGCTGTCGTGCGCAACAACCTCCTCGGGGGATTCCTGGTGGCCAAGGAGTGCTATCTCCGCTCGATGCGGGAGCGCGGTGGGGCGATCGTGAACATCACTGCCGACCACGCCCGCGGGATCCCGCTGATGGCTCACTCGAGCGCCGCACGCGCGGGGATGGCGAACCTGACACGCACGTTGGCCGTCGAGTGGGCGGCGTCGGGAGTTCGCGTGAACGCGGTCGCTCCGGGGTTCGTGGCGTCGAGCGGCTACGACACCTACGAGGGCGAGCCGTTCCACGAGCGGTTGGGCCACCTGCCGCGCCTGACTCTCGCACACCGTCACGGCACCGAGGCCGAGGTGTCGGCGGCGGTCGTGTTCCTCCTGTCGGACGCCGCCGCCTACATCACCGGACAGGAGTTGGTGGTGGCCGGTGGATCCGACCTCGTGAACGGTCTCCTCGACGTGCCGCCCCACGACCGGCTCCGTCGGTTCGACGGGTTCCATCGCGCCTCGACGCCGGGCGCGCTGATCGAGGACGTCGAGTGACCGGGTTCGGGCAACGGCCGCCTCGCCGGCTCGCGACACGATTGATACAGTCGGCATTGTTTGTCTCATGCAGGGAGGGCTGATGGACAAAGCGCGGCAAGGTCAACTGATGAACCGGATCGACGCCCATCTCGATTCGGGTGTCGATCCGATGGTCGACGACATCATGCGCCACCCCGTCGTGCGGTACGTCGATCCCGAACACCTCCGTCTCGAGCGGGCGCGTCTGTTCGCCGACTATCCGCTCGTCGTCGCGCATGCCAGCGACCTCCGGGCGCCCGGCGACTTCGTCGTGGACGACCTGTCGGGCCGATCGCTGCTGATCGTGCGCGGCGACGACGGCGTCCTGCGCGGGTTCCACAACGTGTGTCGGCACCACGCGGCCTGCGTCGCGAGCGGGGCCGGCCAGGCCGAGGCGCTCACCTGCCCCTACCACGGCTGGAGCTACCAGCTGGACGGCGCGCTCAAGAGCGCGCCCGGCATGGGCCGGATCGAGAAC
>JAUHYJ010000747.1 GCA_030425785.1 Acidimicrobiia bacterium
CAATGTGGCTCGTCGAGATCGTGGGCGACGATCGTCTCGGCGCCGTACTGCGCGAGGGCGCCGGGCACGGTCGGGACCTCCCGGATGGCGACGGCCATCCGCTCGACGAACGACGCCGGCAGCGATGGCGCGACCGTGGCCGCCCCGACCTCGTAGACGTCGCGCAGATACGCAGCCGCGCGGAACGCCGGCATGACACGCTCGCAGAACCCGAGGACCGCGCCGATCGTCTCCTCGGCGGTCGCGCCGAGTGCGACCTGACGGACGACCTCGGCCTGGTCGTCGATCAGCTGCACCGAGCGGGCCCGGTCGGACGTGCTGCCGATGTTGATGAGGATGCAGCCGAGCTCGGCGACGTCGAGGCAGTTCTCGGCGACGACGTCGGCCTGTTCCACACCGCCGTCGCGACCGACGATGCCGATCTGCACGGCCTGGTGGAAGCCGGGCCGGGCGACGACGCCCCCGAACGACTCGACGGCCTGGCCGGTGTCGGACCGGTCGATGAAGTCGAGGAACTGATGCCCGACGACCTCGGCGACCGTGAGGTCGAACCGGCCGTCGAGGTCCGGACTGATGTGGAGCACGGTGCCGTCGGGGCCGACCGCGATCACGCCCAGGTACCCGGGCAGGCGACGCGCCTCGGCGGCGCGCACGAAATGGGCATCCCGGCACACATCTGCATTATCGACCGTGCGCATCACTCCTTGATGCGGATTTCCCCCTCGTCGGCCGCCCTACTCGACGAGGCGCAGGCCGGCCGGCGTCACGCTCGGCTGGTCGTAGGGGAGCTCGACGACGAACTCCGTGCGGTGCGCCGGGAACACGTGCTCGCTCATGAGCACCGGTCGGCCGGCCGCGTCCGTCGTGACCCGGCCGCACTTCAGCAGCGGGGCGCCGGTCGGCACGCGCAAGAGCTCGGCGTCGTCCGGTTCGGCGATCGCCGCGCCGATCGTCTGAGTGGCGCCCCGAAGCTCGACGTCGAGCAGCTCGTGGAACGGGTGCGACTCGACGTCGTCCATCGAGAGCCGCTGGCCGAGCCTGGCCGGGCACCACACGGTCACGACGGCGAAGGGTTCGCCGTCGGCGAGGTTCAGGCGCTTGACCCGAAGCACCTTCCCGGTGCCGAGCACTCGACGCACGTGCGGCGGCGGCGTCTCGAACGAGAACTCGATCACCCGACGCACGGCATCGAGACCACTCGCGCCGAGCTGGGCCTCGATCGTCCCGAGCCGCTCGAGCCGCTGCGGCACCGGATCGGTGGCGACGAACCATCCGAAGCCCTGGCGCGCATCGATCACCCCGTCGTCACGCATCAGCTCGAGCGCCCGACGGATGGTGACGCGGCTGGCCTCGAACTCGGTCGACATCTCCGACTCCGACGGCAGCAGTGACCCGGGCGCCATCTCGGCGACACGCCCGCGGAGCTCGTCCGCGATCTCCTGGTAGCGGATGCGCCTCATCCGCCCGCCTCGATCAGTTCGATCCGGTTGCCGAACGGGTCGTCGACGTGGCAGCGCAGGGTGCCGGGGATCTCGTCCGACCAGCGGGCATCGAGCCCGGTCGTCGCGACGAACTCGGCCAGGCCACGGATCAGCAATGCCGGGTGGGCTTTGCGGGCCGGCACGAAGTCGGGTTCGACCCCGACGTGGACGGCGGTGGCGCCCGCTTCGAACCACGCCCCGCCACGGGCGGCGAGCACCGGCGGCTTCGGGACCTCGGTGAACCCGAGGACGTCGACGTAGAACCGGCGTGCGACGTCCTCGCCGCCGACCGGAATCGCGACCTGCACGTGATCGATGCCTCGCCATCGTCCCCTGATTGCTGCTCCCATCGACTTGTATTATAGTTGTCTACATGACCGTGAGTGCCACCACCCCCATCGATCTCGTCGAGACCGTGTACGCGACACTGCCGGGCAACGCCCAGCTGGGGCGCGAACGCCTCGGTCGCCCGCTGACGCTCGCAGAGAAGATCCTCATCAACCATCTGTCCGACCCGAACGCCGACGTCGACCGCGGCGTCACCTACAACGACTTCCACCCCGACCGGGTCGCGATGCAAGACGCGACGGCGCAGATGGCCCTGC
>JAUHYJ010000076.1 GCA_030425785.1 Acidimicrobiia bacterium
TGCAGGGCATCGGGCTGGCCGTGGCGACCTTCCTGTTCGCTCGCAACTCGCTGCTCGACCAGCGCGAGATCACGGCGCGCGAGTCGACCTTCGACAACGCCGAGGAACTGAAGGCGGCGCTCGACCAGGGCCGGCCGATCGGCGACGCCATGGTCGAGCTCCAACACGAAGGCGACGGCGACGGCTTCGGCGTCCTGCTCCCGAACCCCACGTCGGGCGTCCCGACCGCGGTCTTCTCCCGCCTGAACCGCGGCATCGACGAACTGCCCGCCGAATTGGTCGACTCGGTCGAGGCGGGCCAATCGGGACAGCAGCTGTACTCGGACGACGATGGCAATCCGTGGCTCGGCATCGGGGTTCGCATCCGAGCGTACGACGTCGGCTACATCGAAGCATTCCCGCTGGCGACGACCGAGAACGCCCTGCGGGCGCTCGTCGGCGCCCTGACCGTTGGGGCCGCGCTCGCCACGATCATCGCCACGTTCTTCGGGCTCTCGACGAGCCGCCGGATCCTCCGACCGCTGTCGCGCGTCGCGGACGCGGCCGGCGGTCTGGCGTCGGGCTCGCTCGACGCCCGCATGGCGACCGAGACCGACCCCGACCTGAACCGATTGGCCGGCTCGTTCAACGACATGGCCGATGCGGTCCAGGAACGGATCGAGCGCGAACAGCGCTTCGCCTCCGACGTGTCCCACGAGCTGCGATCGCCGATCACTGCGCTCACCGCCGCCGTCGAGGTCCTCGACGCACGCCGAGCCGACCTTCCCGAGCGCACCCAGCAGGCGCTCGACGTCGTCGTCAGCCAAGTGCGCCGCTTCGACGACATGGTCATCGACCTGCTCGAGCTGTCGCGGCTCGAAGCCGGCGCACAGGATCTCCACCGGGAGTCGGTCGACATCGTCGAGCTGTGCGATCGCGTCTCGCACCGGTACGGGCACGGCGAGCTGCCGATCGAGGTGCACGCTCGCGCGCCGCGCAAGGTGTTCATCGACCGGATCCGGTTCGAGCGCGTGCTCGGCAACCTGCTCGACAATGCGACCCATCACGGCGGCGGTCCGACCCGGATCGCGATCGAGCCGGCGAAGGAGAAGCAGTCGGTGCTGATCGCGGTCGAGGACGCCGGACCGGGTGTCGCCACCAGCGAGAAGGAGCGCATCTTCGAGCGCTTCGCTCGCGGCAGCGCCGCACGCAACCGGGTCGGCACCGGGCTCGGGCTCGCACTCGTCGCCGAACACGCAACGGCACTCGGCGGCGAGGCGTGGGTCGAGGATCGGCGCGGCGGCGGCGCTCGTTTCGTCGTACGGCTCCCGACGGAGGACACATGATCGCCCGAGTCGTCTCGATGATCGTCGCGCTCGCGGCGCTCGCCGCGCTCGGCGCGTGCAGCCTGCCGACCGACGAGCGCGCGGTGCCGTACGACGTCGACGACCTGCGACCCGGATTGACCGAGACCACCACGACGAGCACGACGTCCACGACGACGACGACCTCGGTGGTCCCGGTCTCGACCGAGCCTGGTTCGCCGACGACGACGCTGCCGGCGTCGACGACCACGTCGCCGATCCCGACCGAACCGGTGACCGTGTACTACACGCTCGGATCGACCGACGACCTCCAGCCGGTGGTGTTCCAGCGCGCCTCTCCGGTGTCCGAGCCGGTGGTCCGCCAGCTCCTCCAGGCCCCGACGGGCGTCGACGAGTTCGGCCTGTTCTCGTCCGTTCGCGCCGGCCTCATCGACGACGTGGCGATCGAGGGCAACCTCGCGACGGTGATCTTGGACGCGGCGATCCTCGATGGCATGCCGTCGTCGCAGCAGCGACGAGCGATCGCCCAGATCGTGCTGACGTACACCTCGTTCCGCACCCCCGACCAGGGCAACATCGGCGCGGTCAAGTTCGAGGCCGACGGCGAGCCGGTCGAGGTGTTCGTGCCAGCGCTCGGCGGAACGAGCCAGCCCGGCGACGAGCTCGAGTTCACCGACTTCGCCGAACTGATCTCGACCACGACGCTCACGGCGTCGCCGACCACCACGACCTCGACGACCGTCCCCGACACCACGGCGCCGCCGACCTCCGTCGAGGTCGAGACGACGGCCGGATGATCGGAGCCCGCGCCCGCCCGGCTCGTCAGTAGCCGAGTCGCTCGACCCGGTCGGGCCGGCGCTGCCAGTCCTTGTCGACCTTCACCCGCAGCTCGAGGAAGATGCCCTCGGGCATCTGGGCCCTGGCCCGCTTGCCGACCTCCTTCAGCACGGCACCGCCCTTGCCGATCACCATGCCCTTCTGGCTGTCGCGCTCGACGACGATGTCGACGCGCACCCGCGGCCACTCCCACTCGACGACCTGGGTGGCGATCGAATAGGGCAGCTCGTCGCGGGTCACGGCGAGCAGCTGCTCGCGCACGAGCTCGGCGATGAACTGCTCTTCCGGCATGTCCGACACCTCGTCGTCGGCGAAGAACTGCGGGCCCTCGGGGAGCAGCGACGACAGGTGCTCGACCAGCGGGCCGATCCCCTCCCCCGTCCTCGCGGACACCGGGAAGTACTCGGAGGCGCCGAGATCGGAGGCGGCGCCGAGCATCGCGATGACCTGGGGCTGCTTCGCGACGTCGATCTTGTTGACGATCACGACCGTCGACGGCAGGTGCAGGTGCTCGGCCACCCACCGGTCGCCGGACCCGAACGACTTCGTCGCGTCGAGCACGAGGCACTGCACGTCGACGTCCTCGGCCGATTCGAGCGCGGTGGCGTTCACCCGCTGACCGAGCGCAGAGACCGGCTTGTGCAGCCCTGGTGTGTCGACGAACACCAGCTGCGCGTCGGGCCGGGTGAGCACGCCCATGATCCGGTGCCGCGTCGTCTGCGGCTTGTCGGACACGATCGAGATCTTGCGTCCGCACATCGCGTTCACGAGCGACGACTTGCCCACGTTCGGCCGCCCGACGAGCGTGATGAACCCCGACCGATGCACGCCCGCCAGGCTACGACGTCCCGAACGGATCAGACGTTGCCGGTGCGCTCGGCCCAGAACGGCTGGCGCAGCTCGCGCTTCAGGATCTTGCCCGAGCCGGTCTTCGGCAGCTCGTCCATCCACGAGATCGACCGCGGCACCTTGTAGCCCGCGAGGTGAGCACGCGCGTGCTCGCGGACCGCGTCGTCGTCGAGGTCGGACCCGGGGCGGCGCACGACGACCGCGTGTACCGTCTCACCCCAGTCGTCGCTCGGGATGCCGAACACCGCCGCCTCGTACACGTCGGGGTGCGCTTCGAGCGCGGCTTCGATCTCGGCCGGATAGATGTTCATCCCGCCCGAGATGATCATGTCCTTCTTGCGGTCGCAGATGTAGAGGAACCCCTCGTCGTCGCGGTATGCGATGTCGCCGACCGTCTGGAAGCCGTCGCGATGGTCCTCTTCGAACTTGTCGTGCTGCTTGTAGTAGTCGGCGAACACACCCGGCGATCGGACATAGAGCTCACCGGTCGCCTCCGGACCGGTGCCGGTGACGATGTCGCCCTGGTCGTCGTAGAGCCGGATCTCGACCAACGGCGCCTCCTTGCCGCACGACCCGGGCTTGCGCATCTGGTCCTCCGGCCGCAGGATCGTGTTGACGCCGAGCTCGGTCGACCCGTAGATCTCGAACAGCGACTCCGGCGGGAACGTGGCGACGTACTGCTGCTTCAGGGCGAAGCTCCACGGCGCCGCGTTGGCGATCATGATCCGCATCGACGACCGGTCGTACCCGGCGAGCACGTCGGGTTCGACGTTGCAGATCATCCGGATCGGCGTCGGCGCCGCGAAGGTCGAGGTGCACCGGTAGGTCTCGAGCAGACGCAGCCAGTCGACCGGGTCGAACTTGTGCTGCAGCACGACCGTCTGGCCCATCGCCTGGGCGCTCGCCATGAACCCGCCCGGGCCCGAGTGGTACAGCGGACCGGTCGTGAGGTACACGTCGTCGGGCGTGTACCCGATGAACGCCGCCATGGCGGCCCCTTGCTCCGGGTCGCGTCGGGTGTTGCGGTACGCGCCCTTCGGCTTGCCCGTCGTCCCCGACGTGTAGATCATCGTCGCGCCGTCACCCTCGGTCGCCGTCACCTCGTCGACGGTCGTCGAGTCCGCCGCCGCGACGAGGGGGTCGACCGACACCATCCAGCCGTCGGCGTCACCGGCGTCGCCGTCGAACACGAGCACGTGCTCGACCTTCGGGACGTCGGACCGGATCCGCTCGAACAGCGGGGCGTACGCGACGTCGACGTAGACGACCGTCGCGTCGCTGTGATCGGTGACGTACGCCGCCTCCTCGTCGGACAGGCGGTAGTTGAGCGGCACGGCGGTGGCGCCCACCTTGCGGGCCGCATTGACGAGCTCGACCACACCGAGCGAGTTCTGGCCGCACCACACGACCTTGCTGCCGGCACCGACCCCGTGGTCGCGGAGCACGCGGGCCAGCTGGTTCGCGCTGGCCTCGAGCTCGGCGAAGGACCGCTGCCGGACCGGCTGACCGGGGCGGTCGTCGACGACGGCGATCTTGTCGGGCTGCGCAGCGGCGTGTGCGGTCAGGAAGTCCCCCATCGCCGTATTCGTATCACCCGGAGACCGGGTGGCATGCTGGCGGACATGTCAGCACGCGTCATCAACGGCACCGAAGAACTGAAGTCGCTCGTCGGCGAGCACCTCGGCTACTCCCCGTACGTCGAGATCGACCAGGACCGGGTCAACCTGTTCGCGGACGCGACCGGCGACCATCAGTGGATCCACGTCGACGTCGAGAAGGCCACGGCCGGCCCGTTCGGTGGGCCGATCGCCCACGGCTACCTCACCCTGTCGCTCGGCCCCTACCTGTATCCGCAGGTCGTCCAGATCACCGGGTTCTCGATGGGCGTCAATTACGGCGCCGAGAAGATCCGCTTCCCGTCGCCGGTGCCGGTCGGCGCCAAGTTGCGGCTCGGCGTCCAGCTGCTCGACGTCACCGAGATCGCGGGCGGGGTGCAGACGCTGATGGAGTTCACCTTCGAGTGCGAAGGCGCCAGCAAGCCGAGCTGCGTCGCACAGATCATCTTCCGCCAGTACGAGTGACGGCCGCCTGGGCCATCGCGAGCCCGGTCAGCCGGAAGTGACCTCGTCGAGACGACCGGTGTCGACGTCGTAGACGAACCCGCGGATGTGGTCCTTGTGGGGCACGAACGGGGTCAGCCGCAGGCGCTCGATCGACTGGCGCGTGTCGACGTACGGGTCGCTGAACGACTCGACCGACCACCACGGCTTGATGCCGATCTCGGCCTGCAACTCGGACTTCAGCTGATCCTCGCTGACGCGCTGGAGCCCACAGTCGGTGTGGTGGAGCAGGATGATCTCGCGCGTGCCGAGGTAGCGCTGCGAGAGGCACAGCGACCGGATGACGTCGTCGGTGATCACACCGCCGGCGTTGCGGATCACGTGGGCCTCGCCGTACTGCATCCCCAGGATCTGGAAGATCGGCATCCGCGAGTCCATGCAGGCGACCACGGCCACCCTGGCGCTCGGCTCGACCGGGAGCCCCCCGTGCTCGAAGCGGTCGGCGTACGCCGCGTTGAAGTCGACGAACCGGCCGGCGCTGGGTTCGAACTCGGCACCGTCGGTCGCTGATCGATCGAGATCCATGCGGTCGAACGCTAGCGGCCGGCATCGACCACACTGGAGGACGTGCCACCCGCGACCAGCGCCGACCACAGCGAGGCCGTCGCCGAACTCGTCGACCGCTTCGCCGCCGACCACCACTGTCCGTCGATCGCCTGGGGCGTCGTCGCCGACGGCGGGCTGATCGCACGTGGTGGGACCGGCGAGGTCGGTGGGGCGACACCGGACGAACGCACCGTCTACCGGATCGCCTCGATGACCAAGTCGTTCTCGGCGGCCGTCACGCTGCTGCTCCGCGACGAGGGCGCCGTGCGCCTCGACGACCCGATCGGCCGGCACGCTCCCGAGCTGGCCGGGCTGCATTCGCCGACCGACGACGCCCCTGACATCACCGTCCGCGACCTGTTGTGCATGTCGAGCGGCCTGGTCACCGACGACGCGTGGGCCGACCGGCACCTCGACCTCACCGACGACGAGTTCGACGCCATCGTGCGGAGCGGCCTGGTGTTCGCACGACCGACCGGCGCGTGCCACGAATACTCGAACTTCGGCTTCGCACTGCTCGGGCGGGTGATCCACCGGGCCACGGGGACGCGACTGCGCCACCACGTCACCGAGCGACTGCTCCGGCCGCTGGGGATGCTCGACACCACGTGGGACGAACCCGACCACGACCGGTGGGCACCTCCGCTGCGTCGGCTCGACGACGCCTTCGTCGACGAGGTGCCGACACCCGCCGACGGGATGATCGCCCCGATGGGCGGGCTGTGGACGACCGTCGCCGACCTGGCGATCTGGGTCTCGTGGCTGGCCGACGCGTTCCCCGCCCGCGACGGCGACGACGAGGGGCCGCTCCGACGTGCGTCGCGACGCGAGATGCAGACGCCGCAGCGGTGGGTCGGCCAGCGCACGATCCGCGGGCTCCGCTTCCCGACCTCGTACGGCTACGGGCTCCGGGTGCTCGACGAGCCGACCCACGGCACGGTCATCAGCCACTCGGGCGGTCTTCCGGGCTACGGCTCGAACATGCGATGGGTGCCGGGCGGCTCGATCGGCATCGTCACCCTGTCGAACGTGACGTATGCACCGGCGACCGAGCTCGGCGCCCGCATCCACGACCTGCTCGCCGAGCGTGGCCTCGGCGCGACGGCGGTCGACGAGCCGACCGACGACGTGGCGACGTCGGGCGCCGCCCTGGCCGACGTCGTCGCCGCCTGGTCGCGGGGCGTCGCCGCGTCGGACACGGCGCTCGCAGGGCTCTTCGCCGACAACGTCGACCCGGACGACGCCTATGCACGTCGCAGCGCTGCCGCGGGCGCGCACGGTGCACTCACTACCGGTCCGGTCGTCGCGACGAGCGACGCAGCGGGACGCTTCGACCTGACGGCCGCCGACGGCACGACCGGACGGGTCACCTTCGCGCTCGCACCCCACCGTCCGCCGCGTGTGCAGCAGTTCTCGATCGCGTTCGACACCCCTGCGGGGTGATCACATGCCGCGCCGGCGGCGTTCGCGTCGGCCGCGGCGGTCGGCGACCCAGAGGCGCAGCACCAGCCCGAAGGCCTCGTTCACGATGCCACGCGACAGCTTCGATCGGCCGACGGTTCGTTCCCGGAACGTGATCGGGAACTCGACGATCTTGCCCTCGGCGCGCACGAGGCGATGCGTCATCTCGACCTGGAACCCGTACCCGTCCGCGCGGACCTGCTCGAACCCGGTCCGTTCGAGCGCGTCGGTCGAGTAGGCGCGGTAGCCGGCGGTCGCGTCGTTGACCGCGAGACCGAGCACACCGGCGGCGTACCGGTTGCCCCAGCGAGAGAGCGCTTGGCGGCGGCGCGGCCAGTCGACCGTCCGACCGCCCGGCACGTAGCGGCTGCCGATCACCAGGTCGGCGCCGTGGGCGACGATCGCGACGAGCACCGGGAGATCGCCCGCGTCGTGGGACCCGTCCGCGTCCATCTGGACGACGACGTCGGCACCGGCGTCGATCGCACGCCGGAACCCGAGCCGGTACGCCCCACCGAGCCCACGCTCCCCGTGCCGCTCGACGACCTCGACGTCACCGAGCTCGGCGCCGACCGCCCGAGCGGCGTCCGCCGTGCCGTCGGGGCTGTCGTCGTCGACGACCACGATGCGGGCGTCGGGCAGCACGTCGCGAACCCGGCGGCACACGTCGGCGATGTTGCCGGCTTCCTGGTACGTCGGGACGACGACGGCGACGTGCACGGCGCCGAACTCTACTGTCGCTGCCTAGGCTGGGCGCCATGAGCGAGCAGCGCCCGCTGTCGGCCATTCCCCCCGTCGCCGCCCGCATCATCGCCTTCGTCGTGATCCTCCTCGGTGGGCTCGCCGGCGGCCTCATCGGCTACGCACTGATCGATCTGCAGTGTGACGGCGACTGCACCGTCGCCAAGGGGGTGGGGCTGCTCGTCGGCGCCGTGGTGGCGGCCGGCGGGTTGGCGATCGTGTCCGTCCTCGCGCTGCGAGCCATGGGCGAGTGGCGCGAGGTCACCGACCGCGAGCGCGCCGGGCACGCGCCACGATGACCGCCTCCGCCCCGTCCGCCTCCATGCCGTCCGATGGCGAGCTCGACGACCTGCTGGCGCTCGCGACCCGGCTCGCCGGCGAGGCCGGTGCGATCGCCGCCGACGGACGCCGATCGATCGACGACGGCCGCAGCCCGGCGGGCGGCGACACGAAGTCGTCCGCGACGGATGTGGTCACCGAGTTCGACCGTGCGGCCGAGGCACACGTCGTCGGCGCGATCCGGTCACTCCGACCGGACGATGCGATCGTCGGCGAGGAGGGCACCTCCGACGCAGGCACGAGCGGCTTCGCGTGGTTCATCGACCCGATCGACGGCACGACCAACTTCGTCTACGACCAGCCGGCGTGGGCCTGCTCGATCGGCGTCGCGTACGGGGACTCGATGGTCGTCGGCGTCGTCGACGTACCCCCGCTCGGCGAGCGGTACACCGCAGCGCTGGGTCGCGGCGCCCGTCGCAACGGGCTCGCGATCCGGCCGAGCGCCGAGACCGACCCTGCGCTGGCCCTCGTCGGGACCGGGTTCACGTACGCCGCCGACCTGCGCGCGGCGCAAGCCGAGGTCGTGGCCCGACTGATCGGCTCGGTGCGCGACATCCGGCGGCTGGGCTCGGCGGCCGTCGACCTGTGCATGGTCGCCTGCGGCCGACTCGACGTGTACTACGAGCGCTACCTGAACAGCTGGGACGCCGCCGCCGGCGAGCTGATCGCGCGCGAGGCGGGCGCCGTCACGTCCGACTTCTCGGGCGGTCCGGCCCGTCCGGACGAGATGTTCGTGGCCGCGCCGGGCGTCCATGCGGGCGTCCTCGAGCGGCTCCGCGCAGCGCTCGAACCCGCCTGACCAGGCGATTGCCCGCGCGACCGCGCGTTTTTGCGGCATCATGTCTCCGTGGGTACTCGCATCCTCGCTGTCGAAGACGACGAACGCATCCGTTCGGCGGTCAAGCTCGCACTCGAGGACGAGGGCTGGACCGTCGACGAGGCGGAGAGCGGTGAGGAGGCGATCGAGCTGTTCGGGCAGGTCGCGCCCGACGTCGTGCTGATCGACATCATGCTGCCCGGCATCGACGGCTTCGAGCTGTGCCGCACGATCCGCCGCACGAGCGACGTGCCCGTCGTCATGGTCACGGCTCGCAACGACACCCACGACATCGTCGCCGGTCTCGAGGCCGGCGCCGACGACTACCTCACCAAGCCCTTCCAGGCCAAGGAGCTCTCGGCCCGCATCCGCGCGCTGCTCCGCCGGGTCCGCCCGGCGTCGCCGTCGCACGCCCGACTCGTGTTCGGTGACCTCGAGCTCGTCCCGGAGGAAGGCAAGGTCATGAAGGACGGCGACGAGGTCCACCTCACCAAGACCGAGTTCCGGCTGCTGTGCGAGCTCGCCGAGAACCCCGGCAAGGTGTTCTCGCGCGAGGCCCTGCTCGACAAGGTCTGGGGGTACGACTACTTCGGCGACGGCCGGCTCGTCGACGTGCACGTGCGACGGCTGCGCACCAAGGTCGAGAACGACCCGGCCAATCCGCGCCACGTCGTGACGGTTCGCGGTCTCGGCTACCGCCTCCAGACCTGACCGGAGCGCCGTGAGCACGATCACCGCACCGACGCCGGCGATCGGTCCGCTCGACGCCAGTTCGAAGCGGGCGCGCAGCGGCTTCGGGTTGCGGCGCCGCATCCTGCTCATCTTCACGCTGGGCGCGCTCGTGCTGTCGGCGCTGCTCGCGTTCCTGACCTACGGCTTCGCCCGCAGCTCGGTCGTGCAGGAGCACGACCGCACCGCAGTCGACGCCACGCGGCGGAACGCGATCACCGCCGCGGGCGCGCTCGCCGGCCCCTCCGCCGAGCGCGCGATCGAACGTGTCACGGGCAGCGGCGCCGACCGCCCACTCATCTGGTACAACGACCGCTGGTGGCCGGGTGCGGCGCGCTACGACGGCGAAGCCGTCCCCGACGACCTCCGAGGCCGTGTGGTCGACGACGGCGTCGCGTCGCGCATGATCGTCGAGGTCGGCTCCGAGCCGAACCTCCTGGTCGGCTACCCCATCGATGCCACGACGTCGTACTTCGAGTTCTTCAGCCTCGGCGACGTC
>JAUHYJ010000077.1 GCA_030425785.1 Acidimicrobiia bacterium
CAGCATCAAGAAACCCCGGATCCGCCGAGGCGGTTCCGGGGCGAAGTCAGGAGAGAGCGTGAACCGGTTGCCCGAACCTGGAATGGTTACGGGCAGCGGCCACACTCATATGGGAGCAAAATCACCGCGTCCGCAAGGCTTCCTGATCCGGAACCAGGCGGCTGCTCCGCACGAGGAAGCAGAGCAGCCGCCGCTTCCCCTACGACATCATCGCGATCATCTTCTTGAACAGGACGAGGTCTTCGCGGGCGTCGGCCAGCGAGCCGGTGTCGAGGACGAGGACACGGTGGTCGGTGCCCACGTCGGTGAGCGACGACTCGTCGGACCGGGCCCACACGGTCCAGTCGGCGAGGCCGAGGTTCGAGATCCGCTGGGCGAGCCGTCGGCTCGCCTCGTCGAACCGTGCGAGCAGCGCAGCGTCGAGGTCGGCGGCGTCATAGGGCCGGTCGCCGAGCTCGCGGTGGACCTCGATGAGCGCGTGGTACTGGTCGGGATGGTCGAGCGGGTCGAGCTGCATCGTCAACGCCTGCTCGGCGAGGGTGAGGTCGGACAGGTGGATCCGGAGCGGCAGGTCGCCGTCGCGTGCGCTCGCGACAGCGACGTCGGCGTGAGCGGTGTAGCGATCGCGCAGTGCCGCGTGATCGGCCGCCGACAGCTTGGTCGCCGCGAAGCGATTGATCGCGGTGCGGCTGTCGATCCGGCCGAGGTTGACGTAGTCGGAGTTCGGGTCGACGATGATCACCGGCAAGTCGGTCTCGTTCAGCAACCGCTCGAGCACGACGCCGAGTGAGAACGTCTTGCCCGACCCGGACTGCCCGCACATGAAGGTGTGGCGGGCGAAGCCCTTGGGGCGCAGGCGGGCCGGCACCGCCGATGATCGCAGCGTGCCGATCTCGAGCCCGGGACCGCCGCCCACGACCCCGTCGAAGTAGGCGGCGACGGTGTCGTCGTCGGCGGGCTCGATCGTCGCGTCGTCGAACGCGCCGACCTCGCCGTCACCGTCGAGACGGCCGAGCACGACACCGGCGCCTTCGACGACGCGTGCCTGGAGGCTGACGGTCGCGCGCTGGATGCCGAAGTCGTCGACCGGCTCGCGGTCGGCGGCTCGGTCGTCGGCGACGCCCAGGCCGGCGGGATCGAGCTCGACGGTGATGCCCTGGCGCGAGACGGCACCCAGTTCGTGGAGTTGGACGAGCAGTCGCTCGCCGTTCGGTGGTGTCACGATCAGCAGGTCGCCGGGCTCGATCGACAGGTCGAACCCGGCGACGAGACGGACGTCGCGCCCGTTGACCGACCACGCGGCGGTCACCGAGCGGAGCCGTTCGAGGAGGCGGGAGCGGGCCGCCGCGGTCGTCGATCGGTCGGTCATGACGAAGTGGCTCCTACCGGGTCGAGGGTCGTGGTCTGGTCGTCGCGGGCGGCCGTGGCGTCGCCGTAGAGCAGGGTCAGGGCGATGGCGGCGAGTGGCACCGTGAGGGCGTACACCAGTGCTGCGAGTGCCGAGAACGCCCACAACGGCAGACCGCTGGCGACGATCAGCAACAGCAGCGCCGTGACCAGTGTGAGCAGCGCCACCCCGCCGTTGAGCGCCGTGGTCACGAGCGCGGTGTGGAACCACCTGCCGCGTACGAGCTCGCTGCTGCGATCGAGCGCGTCCTGGCCCGAGCGGTCTTCGTACATGACCGTCTGGGGGACGAACTGGTAGCGAACGAGCTGACGGATGCCCCATGGCGCACCCACGAACGACGCGAGCAGTACGAAGACGATGGCGAACGATCGGACGAACGCCCTGGCGAGGTCGCCGCGCCGAGCCCATGTGTCCCTGATCGCCGTGACCGCCGCGGCGGTGCCGCGCCCGTCGCCGTCGAGGTACTGGGCGACGATCGCGCTGATCACGACGAACGCGGCGATGTTCGCGATGCTGCCGACGAGCGCCGCCAGCACGAGGCTCGTGCCGCTCGCCCCACCCGCCAGCGACATCAGGCTCGAGACGAACGGCACCAGTTCGATGAGCGCGGCGAGCATCCCGGTCACGATCGCCGCGGGGACGTACACGAGCCCGAACAGGATGTACACCGCCGGTGATCGGCGATACAGCGTGAACGCGGCGCGGACGATCTGGCCGGCTCGTCGCTCGGCCACGACCGGCTCGGGATCGACCGCTGTCCAGTCGGTCCGGCCGACCAGGAAGCGGACGAGCAGGGCCAGGAGGAGCAGGCCGACGATGATCCGGGCCGGCGACACCGTGAACGTGATGAGGGCGCCAGAGCCACGCTCGACCGCGCCACAGAACACGTCGATGACGCCCGCCGCGCTCGAGTCGCCGGCCGGGATGAGCACGCTGTTGTCGCGGAGCTCCTCGAACCACGGCGCCGGCTCGAGCCAACGGTCCTTCGCCGCCGGCCCGGTCGGCCCGTTGAAGGCCCCGTTCTGGCGCTCGCCCCAGCGGCCTCGGTACGACACCCAGGCGAGCGGGTCGTCGGGGTCGGTGACCTCGTCGGGCAGCACGACGACCTCGGGTACCACCCGGTCGGACGGCCCCGTCGTGTCGTCACACCCGAATCCCTCGCTCGCGCCGCGGCCGAGGTAGAGCGCGGACTGGAAGTAGCTCGCGTGCGAACGTGCCGACGAGTAGACGACCGGGCGGTCGCCCTCGCGCGACAGCTTCTCATTGCCCCAGTCGGCACGCTCGCCGCCTTCGTGCTGCGAGAAGCCGACGGCGACCGGCTCGCCGCGCAGCGCCTCGTCGATCGATGACGCCTCGAACTTGAGGGTGATGCCCTCCCAGTCGCTCTCGTGCTTGTTGTTCCAGTCGTTGTAGTACCAGTAGAACCAGTACTGGATGAACAGCAGCTCGGGCTCGTCCGGTTGCTGGACGATGTGGGCGTACACCGTTGGCGTCAGTTGCTCGGCGAAGGCGTCGAAGTCGCGCTCGTAGATGCAGGCCGGTGTCAGGGAGTTGCCGGGGAAGTCGAGGAAGAACCCCTCGCCGAGCCCGAACAGGTCGGCCGCACCGGGTGCGCGCATCACGACCGGATCGTTCCGGCTCAGCTGGCGCAGCGCGATCTGGGGGTTGTCGAGGATCATCTCGACCGGCATCGGCACGAACGGCTCACCGTCGGTGTCGCAGTCCTCCTCCTGCTGCTTGACCATGATGATCGGCGCGAAGCGTTCTGCCAGTTCCTGGGCCGGGCCGGCCGGCTCGGGCTCTTGCGCGGCTGCTCCGGTGACGACGAGTGACGAGAGCGCGGCGCCCAATCCGGCCGCGAGGAGCACGCCTCGGCACCATGAGGATCCGCGTGGTCGCTGTCGTGTCATGGGCGTCTCCGACCGTGTGTGGGCAGGTGGGTGCGTGGGGTCATGGCTCGGTCGAGGTCGGTGCGATCGTCGAGAGTCGCGACGCGCCGGACTCGTCGGCATCCGCATGCCAGTCGTCGGCGAGCACGACCCCGTCGCCGGCGCGTGCGCTCAGTGCGACCGCAGCGGTCACCGGCATGCCCCAGAGCGTGAACGACACCTGACGGGAGCCGAGCACTCCGGTGGCGACCAGTCCGGCCGACAGGCCGGCGCTCGCCGTCAGGACGAGGCCCTGGTCGGCGCCGATCTCGGCGACGGTCGACAGCACCGCCTCGGCGAACGTCGCCGCCGCTTCGGCGTCGGTGCCGTCGCGGCCGCGACCGGAGACGAAGAGCTGGTGTTCGAGGGCGACCTGTGCGCGCTCGACCCCGTGTTCGGCGGCCAACCGGCCGATCTCGCTCGCGAGCCGCGTGGTCAGCTCGAGCACACTGTCCTGCTCGGCTCCCGACGGGGCCGGGATGCCGCGGATCGAGATCGACACGACCGTGGCCGTGTCGACGACCTCGGCCAGTTCGCGCTCGCCCGACCTGACGCGTTCGACGAGCGAGTCGGGCAGGACGGTGGCGAGCATCCGGTTGATCCGCGCCTCTTCGTCGTCGATCGCCCGCTCCTGGTCGCGAAGCTGGCCGGCGACGGCGTCGAGTTGTCGGCCGACGTCTCCGAGCTCGTTGCGGCCGAGGTCGGGGAGGTCTGTCTCGTAGTCGCCGTCGGCGATCCGGCCGGCGGCCTCGACCAGCGGCTGGACCGGCCGGGCCAGCATGCGGGCGAGCACGAGCCCGACGACCACGAGGACGGCCAGCAGTACGGCCAGGACGATCGCGATGGCGACGACGAAGCGCATCAGCTCGTCGCCGGTCTCACTCGTCTGCTGCTCGGTGACGAGGACCCAGCCGAGGTCGGTGACCGCGAGTGGCGACGCCGACGCGATGGTGGCTCGATCGAGCGGATTGTCGACGCCTCCGACGAACGTCTCGCCGTCGAGCGCCGACGCGACGGCATCGTTGTCGACCTCGTGGATCAGGACCGGCGAGCCGGTGAACTCGATCAGCCCGGCGGCCCGCTCGTCGTCGGTGACGTCGGCGAACCGGTCGAGATAGCCGTCGGGATCGTCGAACCACTGGCGCGGCACGGTCCGGAGGCGGCGATCGCTGCCGACGATGTACGCGTCGCCGGTGTCGCCGAGTCCGAGCGCATCCCACTGCTGGCCGGCCGTGACGATGTCGGTGAGCCGTTCGGTCCGCAGGACGAGCACCAGTGCACCCACGACCTCCGCATCGTTGCGAACGGCGACCGCCACGTGCAGCACCGGGGCGGCGGAGTTCGGGAGATAGAAGCTCGTGTCGGCGAGGACCGCCGAGTCGACGGCGGCGCCGTCGAGCTTGCCGACGGCTCGACCGAGCCCGGCGTCGGCGTACGGGCCGTCGAACGCGTTCGTGCCGAGGTCGACGAACTTCGAGGTCGAGTAGAGCACGTCGCCGTCGTCGGCGTCGACGAAGAGGAGATCGGCGGCACCGACGCTCGCAGCGAGGCCGCGGAGGAAGGCGTGGTGCTCGGCGTGCGCGGCGTCGTACTCGCTGCTGCCACCGCTGTCGACCAGTTCGGCGCGATCGTCGCCGGCGTTCGTGGCGATGTACTGGTACTGCAGATAGCGGCCGGCGTCGCTCGTCGGGAGCAACTCGTCGACCGATGGCCGGTCGACACCGGCCGCGTCGTAGCGGCCGACCACGTCGTCGTAGACATCGACGACCTGCTCGAGTTGGTCGGGGTCGAGCCCGCTGTCGAGCGCCTGGTAGCCCGCTTCGAGATCGACGAAGGCGTCGGCGACACCAGGGTCGGTGCCGAACACGGCGGCCCGCACGAGCAGGCGGTTCATCGCGATCTCGATCGCGTCGGCACGCGAATCCCGGAGCCCCTCGAGCTGGGTCTGCGTGCTGCTGTTGAGCAGACCTCGCACGACGAAGAAGTTCACCGTCGCCAACAGGATCACCGAGACGAGCCCGAGTCCGACGAGCGCACGCGTGAGACGCGATCGCAGCGAGGTGTTGCGTCGATCGGTCATGACGTCCCCGGGTCGTCGGTGGGTGCGCGGTCGGCGGCTGTGCCGTCGACGCCCGGCTCGGGTGATGCCTCGGCGTCGACGATGGCGACCAGCGCCTCGGCATCGGCGGCGTCACGTTCGAGCCGGGCTCGCCGGACGACCCGGTGGACGCGTCGTCGCCGGCTCGACGTGATCTGCTCGACAGCGGCGTTGAGATCGACCGATCGCGAGATGGCGCCACCCACGGCATCGGCTCGCACCGTGATCACGTCGCAGTCCGAGATCGCCACGACGGACACGCCGTGGCCGAGGACCTCGTCGCGGGCGAGTGACGTGGCGAGGTCGGAAGCCGCCAGGTCGAGCACCGGTGTGGGGTGGCCGTCGATGTCGACGGTGAGCTGGGCGGACCCCCGCTCGATGAGCACCATGTCGTCGTCACCCGGGTCGAGGATGGTCTCGCCGTTCGCATACCGCGCCGACACCGCGGCACCGGCGAGCTGATCGAGCTCGTCGTCGCCGAGCTGGTCGAGCAGCGATGAGGTGCGAAGGCCCCGGAGCAGCGACGCGCGATCGCGCTCACCGACGGCGGCGCTTCGCTCGCCGTCCCACAGGAAGAGATCCTGCGCCGGGCTCGGCAGCGGGACACCGCGTCGGTGCGAGTGGTACCAGACGAGTGAGCCGAAGTCGCTCTTGACCCGTGGGGCGATCGTGTAGTCGTCGACCCACATCTGGACCTCGTACCCCATGAGCGGGTCGTCGATCTGGACGACGACGGCGTTCGGGGGTGGGTCGGACAGCACGCCCGGCGTCGACTCGGCGGCGGCGAGCAGCATCGCCTTCGCGTCGGTCGGCGAGTTGACGTACGCGACCTGGACGGGCACGACGACGCGGTGCAGGCGGGTCGGCTCGTCGAAGTTCGTGATCGTCGCACCGGCCAGCTGGCCGTTCGGCACGACGACGAGGTCACCGTCGCGGGTCTGGATGCGCGAGCTGCGCCAGTTGATGTCGACGACCTGGCCCTCGACGTCGTCGGCTCGGATCCAGTCGCCGGGTTGGAACGGCTGGTCGGCGAGCAGCGTGAAGCCGGACGCGATGCCGCCGAGCGTGTCCTGCAGCGCGAACGAGACGACCAGCGACGTGACGCCGAGCGCCGTCATGGCCGCCGACAGGTCGACGTCCCAGACGCCGGCGATCAGCAGCCATGCGAGGACGAGGATGAGCACGAGGCGGGGGAACGCGAGCAGCAACCGTGGGACCGAACGGCGGCCGTCGCGGCCGCGGTCGCGAATCCGTTCGATCACGATCGCGAGCGCGGCCAGCGCCGCCGCGCCCAGAGCGACCACGAGTCCCGAGGCGATCAGCTGGACGAACGGATTGGTGCTCGAGGCGTCGAACAGCACGCGCACGAGTGCCCACACGGCGAAGAGCGGGAGCACCCAGTTCCGGACCGCAGCGATCGGGCGCTGGAGCGACGAGTCGCGCTGGCGCAGGCGCTCCTCGAGCTCGCCGCTGCCGATGATGACGAGCGGGAGCAGGACGACCAGCATCGCCGCCCAGCCGGCGGTCGGGTCGCGGAAGACGTCGGTCATCGGGCCGCCTCGTCGGTGAGCCGAGCGGTGACGGCCGCGCTGCCCTCGGTCGGCTCACCTGCGGTCACGAACTCGTCGGGGAGCTGGGCGCGCACGGTGTCGGACACCAGGATCGTGCCGTCGGGCGCGGACGCGGCGAGCTGTTCGGCGCGAGCGACCGTGTCACCCCAGACGTCGTAGAGCAGCGCGGCGCGTGCAGCGAGGCCGACCGAGACCGGGCCACTCGCCACACCGCCGCGCACGGCCAGGCGACCGTCCCCGAGTTCGTCGACGATGTCACGGGCCGCGAGTCCGAAGCCCACGGCGCGCGGCGCGTGGTCGAGCAGCGGCCGCGTGGCACCGCACACCGCGTAGTAGGTGGCGCCGGTGAGCTTGATGCGTTCGAGCCCGAAGTCGGTGGCGAGCGCATCGACCTCGTCGACGATCTCGGCCAGGAGGTCACGAACCTGCTGATCGGGCTCGCCACCCACGAGATCGGCGACGCCGTCGAGGGTCAGGACCACGACGCTCGCGTTGCCGACGTGGTCGAGGACCTCGCCGTCGCTCTCTTCGCTGCGGCGCGCCACGTTGGCGGGCAGGAACTGCCGGAGCAACCCCACCCGTTCCGCGTTCCGTGCATCGACCGCCGCCTGACGATCGGCGAGCCGCCGGAGCATGTCGTCGACGTTGTCGGCGAGCTCGCGGTACTCGCGTGGGCCGTCCTCCGGGACGTCGACGGTCCCCGCCGGCGTCGGCCCGCCGCTGGTGCGGACGCTGCGGAGCCGACGCGCGATCGCCCGGAGCGGGGCGACGATGCGATCGGACCACCGCACGGCGACGAAGGTGACGCCGACGACGAAGAGCGCCATCGCGAGCAGCATGTCGCGGGCGTACCGCTCGATCGGGTCGTCGAGTTCGTCCCGGGCGATCTCGCTGACGATCGTCCAGTCGACGTCGTCGATCGCGAGCGGCCGGTATGCGGTGCGGACCTCGACGCCCTGGTAGTCGACCGAGTCGACCAGCCCCGGTCCGTCGGCTGCGGCGTCGACGATGCGGCGGTCGATGGGTTGGACGAGGGCGGTCGTGCCGGTGCGGCTGATCCGACGTCGCTGGTCGTCGCTGAGCTCGCCCGGGCCGGGCTCGGTGGCAACGGCGAGGAACTCGGCCGGTTCGGTCGCGTAGCGACGCGACGTCGTGCGCATGATGCCGTCCGGCCCGGCGAGGAAGACGTCGCCGGTCTCGCCGGCACCGTCCCAGTCGTCGTTGCCGGACAGGACCGCGTCGAACTGCTCGACCGACAGTGCTCCGGCGATGTAGCCGATCAGACGACCGTCGTCGAGGACGGCACTGGCGACGAAGGTGGTGGGCGCCTCGCCCGCCGGCACGTAGGGGGCGAAGTCGCTGAGCCGGGCGCCGCCGGTCGGGTCGTCGGCGATCGTGCCGAGCAACCGAGCGAGCGCGCTGCCGCTGTGCGGGCCGACGTCGAGGCTCGTCGCGAAGTCGATGCGCTTGCGGAACGAGTACACGATCGTGTTGTCGCGGGCGTCGACGAGGAACAGGTCGTCGAACCCCGAGATGGTGCCGATCCGACCATACGTCTGGTGGACGGCCGGGTGGAGCGACGAGTACGTCGACCCGTCACCGGGGTCGAGGACGAGTTCGGGATCGATCGTGGTGCCGGTACCGCCCTCGGCGTCTTCGGCGTCTCCGGCGTCGTCGCCCGGCACGGTGTACGCGCCCTGCAGGTAGATGGCTTGCGGCGCCGTCGGAACGAGGAACGACGGCCCGATCCGAGTGTTGCGGACGAGCTCGAGGTCGGGGATGACCTCGGCGAGGTAGAACTCGGTGAGCGCGTCGACCCTCGCACGGTCGGTCGGCTCGGCCCGCAACTCCTCGACGGCGTCGCCGAGGGCGCTGATCGACTCGCCGGTCGCGGGGCTCGTCGCGAGCGCCTCGACCTCGCGTCGGATCGCAGTGAGCGCGACCTCGACCGCAGTGGCGCGCGACGCCGACACGGAGACGAGCTGGTCGTCGGCCACCTCACCGGCGAGGTCACTGCCGCGCATCAGGCCCACCGTCGCCGTCACCGTGAGCGACACGAGGGTGACGACGAGCGCCACCAACGACAGTCGTGTCGCCAGCGAGATGTTGCCGAGTGGGCGCGGTCGGGCCATGCGATCGTCGAGCCGACCGTCAGCCGAGCAACTTGGCCTTGGCGGCTGCGAACTCTGCGTCGTCGAGGATGCCGGCGGCCTTCATGTCGGCGAGCTGCTGGAGCTTCGCCATGAGATCGTCGCCGGCAGGTGCTGCAGCCGGGGCGGGGGCCGGCGGTGGCGGCGGCGCCTGCATCGCGTTCATCTGGGCCTGCATCTCGGCCAGTTGGGCCTGGGACTCGAAGGCGGCCTGCTGGGCCGCCTGCTGCTGGTTCGCGGCCTGCGCCTGCGCTGCCTGGCGCCGGTTCATGGCACCGACGGTCGCGTTGGCGGTGCCGGCGATGACCGCGGTACGGGCCATCGTGCCGACCAGTCCGGGGCGTCCGATTCGTCGTGGCATGGTGCTGCTCCTGTTCGTGTCGTGAAGGGTCGGTCAGTCGAGCGCGGCCAGCTCGTCGAGCAATTCGTCGACGACCATGCCGGGCACGCGGAAGTTGGCGGCGAGCACGCCGCCCGAGGCGACGATCGCGTCGCGGAACGGCTTGGCCCACGTGTGTTCGAACACGAGCATCGCCGCCGAGCTGTCGGGCTCGAGGCCCTCGGCGAGGGTGGCGACGTCCTCGTCGGAGATCAGCGACTCGACCTCGTCGAGCAGCGCGGCGAGCCGGGCGACGCTGTCGTCGCTGCCGACCTCACCGAGCTCGAAGAACTCGACCTCGCTGTCGCCGTCCTTGCGGAGGAACAGCCCGTCCACGATGGAGATGGTCCCCGCCTCGACGAGCCGTTCGAGCTCGGGCAGGATCTCACCGTTGAACTGGTTCCCTGGGAAACCGATCACGATCACTTCGATGGGTCCGAGTGCCATCTTGCGTCCTCCCGTGTCCACGGTCCGCGCCGACCTTCGGCGCGAACGGGTCAACACTAGAACGCACCGCGAGCCCCGGCCACACCCGGATCGGGTGGACCGGAGCGACTACAGGAAGCCGTCGCGCTCCATCCGCTTCATGGCGAAGAACCCCACCACCGGTGGGAGGTACGTCGTCAGCAGCCGGTGAGTGAGGGCGGCGGCGAGCGCCACCGACTCGGGCACACCGAA
>JAUHYJ010000078.1 GCA_030425785.1 Acidimicrobiia bacterium
TACGGCGTCACCCGCGGCCTGCAGAAGCGGTTCGGTGCGGCCCGCGTCTTCGACACCCTGCTCGACGAGCAGTCGATCCTCGGGCTGGCGCTCGGCGCCGGCGTCAGCGGGCTGGTCCCGATCCCCGAGATCCAGTACCTCGCCTACCTGCACAACGCCGAGGACCAGCTGCGCGGCGAGGCCGCCAGCCTGTCGTTCTTCTCGAACGGCCAGTACCGCAATCCGCTCGTCGTCCGGATCGCCGGCTACGCCTATCAGCGGGGCTTCGGCGGCCACTTCCACAACGACCACTCGGTCGCGGTGCTGCGCGACATCCCCGGCCTCGTCGTCGCGAGCCCCGCCCACCCGTCCGACGCCGGCCCGATGCTGCGCACCTGCGTCGCCGCGGCGATCGCCGACGGCACCGTCAGCGCCTTCCTCGAGCCGATCGCCCGCTACCACACGCGTGACCTGCACGACGACGGCGACGAGGTGTGGACCGCGCCCTATCCCGAGCCGTCGGCGTGGGCCGACCACCACGTGCCGATCGGCCGAGGACGCCTGGTCCGCGACGGGAGCGACCTGCTGATCGCCACGTGGGGCAACGGCCTCTATCTCTCGCTGCAGGCCGCGCGGCGCCTCGCCGCCGAGGGCATCTCGTGTCGGGTGTTCGACCTGCGGTGGCTCCAGCCGTTACCGGTCGACGAGCTGGTCGGGCACGCAGCCGAGCTCGGTGCGGTCCTCGTCGTCGACGAGACCCGCCACGCCGGCGGCGTCGGCGAGGCCGTCGTCTCGACGCTCGTCGAGCACGGCCACCGTGGCCCCATCGACCGGGTCGCCGCCGTCGACTCGTTCGTCCCGCTCGGTGACGCGGCCGACCTGGTGCTCGTCGACGTCGACGCCATCGTGGCGGCCGCGCAGCGACTGTCGGCGTGACGCGCGCCGGGTGCTCGTCGCTTTCCCCACGGGTCGACAGCGCCCACTAGCGTGCGATGGCGTGACGTCGATGCACGAGAAACTCGAAGACCTGCGCGCCCGCCGCGATGCGGCCCATCACGCCGGTTCCGAGCGGGCGGTCGAGCGCCAGCACTCGAAGGGCAAGATGCTCGCCCGCGAGCGCATCGAGTACTTCCTCGACGACGGCAGCTTCCACGAGCTCGACATGCTCGCCCGGCACCGTGCCCACGACGCGGGTCTCGGCGAGCGGCCCTACACCGACGGCGTCATCACCGGGTGGGGCACGGTCGAGGGCCGCAAGGTGTTCGTGTTCAGCCAGGACTTCACGGTCTTCGGCGGTGCGCTCGGTGAGGTCTTCGCCGAGAAGATCCACAAGCTGATGGACCTGGCACTGAAGACCGGCGCGCCGGTCGTCGGCCTGAACGACGGCGCGGGCGCCCGCATCCAGGAGGGCGTGGTCTCGCTCGCGAGCTACGGCGGCATCTTCCGGCGCAACGTCCAGTCGTCGGGCGTCATTCCGCAGATCTCGGTCATCCTCGGCCCGTGCGCCGGCGGCGCCGTGTACAGCCCGGCGATGACCGACTTCATCTTCATGGTCCGCGAGTCGAGCCACATGTTCATCACCGGCCCCGACGTCGTGAAGACGGTCACCGGCGAGGAGGTCACGCTCGAAGAGCTCGGTGGGGCGATGAGCCACGCCACCAAGTCGGGTGTCGCCACGTTCGTCGCCGACGACGAGCAGGCGTGCCTCGACGATGTTCGCTACCTGCTGTCGTTCCTGCCCGCCAACAACCTCGAGCACCCGCCGATCGACGAGCCGACCGACGACCCCGATCGGCTGTGTCCCGAACTCCTCGACGTCCTCCCCGACAGCCCGAACCTGCCGTACGACATGCACCAGGTCGTCGAGGCGGTCGTCGACGACGGCGAGTTCTTCGAGTACTTCCCGCACTGGGCGACGTCGATCATCTGCGGGTTCGCACGGGTCGACGGTCAGCCGGTCGGTGTCGTCGGCAACCAGCCGATGGTGCTCGCAGGTGTGCTCGACATCGAATCGGCCGAGAAGGCGTCGCGGTTCGTGCGCACGTGCGACGCGTTCAACATCCCGATCCTGACCTTCGTCGACGTCCCGGGCTTCCTGCCGGGCGTCGACCAGGAGTACGGCGGCATCATCCGCCACGGCGCCAAGCTGCTGTACGCCTACTGCGAGGCGTCGGTGCCGCGCATCTCGATCATCACCCGCAAGGCCTATGGCGGCGCCTACGTCGTCATGGACTCGAAGTCGATCGGGTCCGACCTGTCGTTCGCCTGGCCGTCGGCCGAACTCGCGGTCATGGGTCCGCAGGGCGCGGTCGAGATCGTGTATCGCCGCGAGCTGCAGCAGGCGGCCGACCCCGGGGTCCGGCGCGCCGAACTGGTCGAGGAGTACACCGAGAAGTACGCCAACCCGTACGCCGCCGCCGAGCGCGGGTTCGTCGACGACGTGATCGACCCGGCCGAGACCCGGCGCAAGGTCGTGGCCGGCTTGCGGGTCCTGCGCAGCAAGCGCGAAGAGCTGCCCCAGCGCAAGCACGGCAACGTCCCCCTCTGATTCGGGCCGGATCGGCCCCTCGCTGCGTCGGCATCGCCCCGCTCGTCGTCCGACGACAACTCGAGGCTCTCGCCTGCCTTGCGAGGCACCGATCCGATCCGGCTCGGCGAGCTGCGGCCTCGTCGGTGACGAGGGCGTGCTGGTACGGGTTCGCCGGAGTCGCCCGGTGGGTGGGGTCGGATCTGGCAGGCTGGAGCCGTGAGCAACGTGCCACCTCCACCGCCGGGGACGCCGCCCCCGCCGCCCGCGGGCTCGCCGCCCCCACCGCCGCCACCCGGGTACGGTGCGCCGCCGCCCGCCTACGGTGCGCCGCCGCCTGGGTACGCGGTGCCAGGCGCATCAGGTGGCGAACTGGCCGGGTTCGGCTCACGGCTCGGCGGCTACCTGCTCGACTCGCTGCTCTACGGGCTGCTGTTCCTGCCGTTCCTGGTGGCCGGCATCGTGCTCATCGCCATGGGGCTCGAGGACTGCGTCTCGTTCGACGACGAGATCATCTGCGCCGGGCGGGAGAAGCCGGGGCTCATCGCAGCGGGCGTCATCGCGATGGTCGTCGGATTCGTCGTGATCGTCGTCGTCTACCTCCGTGCGCTCGCCACGACCGGTCAGACCTGGGGGCGCAAGCTCGTCGGGATCCGAGTGGTCGACGCGTCCACACGCGGTGCGCCCGGCTGGGGCAAGGCGATCGGCCGGCAGCTCTTCGCCGGCTTCATCAGCGCGAATGTGCTGTACCTCGGGTACCTCTGGATGATCTGGGACGGCCAGAACCAGACCTGGCACGACAAGGTCGCCAGCACCCTGGTCGTCAAGGACCCCGGTCAGTAGGGCGGGCCGAGGAAGTCGGGCGCCGAGGAGTTCGTGCGCCGGCGAGTTCGGGCGCCGGCCGCCGAGGCGCCTGGTCGCGAGGCGTCGGTCGCAGCGGAGGTTGGTCGTCGGCTTCCTCGTCATCGACGAACCTGGCCACGAGGGCGTCGGTCGGCGCACGGTGACGTTGGCGGGGACGGCGCCACCGGGCGGGAGTCCGCAGGGACCGCTTTGCTAGGTTGCCGGCCGTGAGCGTCGAGATCCGTCCTGCGCCGAGCGCCGAGGAAGCCGCGGCGATCGCCGCGGCCGTCGAGGCGCTGTGGCCGAAGCCGGTCCTCGCCGCCGTCGACGATCCGGACCGCACCCTGGCGTGGCGTTTCAGCGGACGCTGGTGGCAGCGCGACCGGTTCGCGCACGCCGATCGTCCCTGGAGCTGACGGCGCGCCGCCGCCGGCGCGTCCTCGGCGCCGTGAACCCCCTGGTCAGCGGGGGTCCGCGAACTCTGTGACACCCCATGCTCATCATGGTGGGGTATGGACATCGTGTTGGTGCTCTTGCTCGTGGTCGGGGTCGGCGCTGCCGCCGCGCTCGCGGCGATCGAACTGACCCGACGTCGGTACGCGTCGCCCGCCGATGCCGAGCCGGCCGACGGTCCCTCCGTCGACCAGGCCATGCAGGCAGCGGTCACCACCGCGCTGGCCGAGCTCCGCAGCCAGAGCGCCGCCGAGCGCGACGCGGCGGTCCATGCCGCCCTCCAGCAAGCGGCGGTGTTGCAGCGCGAGCAGCTGGGGGCCACGGCACAGCAGGTGCGCGAGGCGATCGACCAAGCCGCCAAGCTGCAGCGCGAGCAGCTCGGTGCGGCGACCTCGCAGGCCCGCCAGCAGACCGCGGCCGAGCTCGGCGCCAAGCAGGACGTCATCGACAGCCGGCTCGACCAGGTGCAGGCCGAGATGCGGGCCGAGATGGCCAAGCTCGGCTCGCTCGTGACCACGCTGGCCGAGACGAGTGCGCAGAAGTTCGGGCAGGTCGACCAGTCGCTGCGCAGTCATGCCGAGATCACCCAGACCCTCAACGAATCAGCGCGGGCGCTGCGCGAGGCGATGGCGTCGCCGACCGCACGCGGCCAGTGGGGCGAGCGGATGGCCGAGGACGTGTTGCGCCTCGCGCGCTTCGTCGAGAACGTGAACTACCACAAGCAGACCCAGATCGACGGCGGCACCGGGCGCCCCGACTTCACGTTCCCCCTGCCCAAGGGCCACGAGCTGTACATGGACGTCAAGTTCCCGATGGCGGGTTATCTGCGCTATCTCGAGGCCGGCTCCGATGCCGAGCGCCAGGCGCATCGGGCGGCGTTCCTGCGCGACGTGCGCGCCCGGGTGAAGGAACTGGCCAAGCGCGACTACGCCAACGAGTCGGCGAAGCAGTCGGTCGACTACGTGCTGTTGTTCCTGCCCAACGAGCAGCTCACCGGCTTCATCCACGAGCACGATCCGGCGCTGATCGACGACGCCATGGGCCAACGGGTGGTCATGTGTTCGCCGCTCACCCTGTTCGCATTCCTCGGCGTGATCCGCCAGGCCTACGACAACTTCGTGATCGAGCAGACGAGCGACCAGATCCTCGGTCTGATGGGCAAGTTCGGCACCGAGTGGCAGAAGTACAGCGACGAGCTCGACAAGCTCAAGCGCCGGTTCGAGCAGCTCGACCGCCAGTTCGAGACCGTCGTCGGCACCCGCCGTCGCCAGCTGGAAAAGCCGTTGCAGCAGATCGACTCGATGCGCCGTGAGCGGAACCTGCCGATCGACGGGCAGCTGTTCGGCGAGCTCGACGCCGGCGACGACTCGGGCGACGACATCGACGATCGCAGCGACGCCACGCCGCCGAACGTCCGTCGCCTCGGTGCCTGACGTCCACGGCGGCCGTCGTGGTCGGGTTCACGCGATCTCGGCGACGACGATGGCCGCGGCGACCACGAGCGTGACGGCCCCGAGGGCGATCGCGACCACCTGGTCGCCGCTCCTCGGACCGCGCTGCGGTCCCCGCCCGCCGTGCTCGTCCGCATCGCGCGCCGAGGCGTTCGACCAGACCGCCACGGCGGGACACGGTCGTGCGGCGGACGACGTCGCCATGCTGGGTCCGGTCGGTCGGGTGGGTGCTTCGTGGCGGCACCGGGCAGACTCGTCGTCGTGAGCCAGCCAGCGTTCGACTTCGGCGACGAGCCGCACGACGATGCGGCCAACCCCACGTACACGGTGGGCGAACTGGCGTCGGCGATCAACGAGCAGCTCCGTCGCGGGTTCTTCGACGGCGTGTGGGTGCGCGGCGAGATCGACGGGCTGCGCCACGCCGGCCCGCACACGTACTTCTCCCTGGTCGAGGACGGCGACGACGGCCGTGCCGTCCTCGGCGTCTCGCTGTTCGCGCCGATGAAGCGCAACCTCACACCGCTCCTCAAGAAGAACCGCCTCGAGCTCGAGAACGGCATGAAGGTGCGCATCTTCGGCCACCTCGACTACTACGCACCGAACGGCCGACTCGGTCTGAAGATGGCGGGGATCGACCCCCGGTTCACGCTCGGCGAGATGAGCCAGGCCCGTGATCAGGTGGTGCGCAAGCTGGTCGCCGCCGGGCTGTTCGACGCCAACCGAACCCGCCCCTTCCCGCTCGTCCCGTTGCGGGTCGGGGTCGTCACGAGCGTGGGCACGGCGGCGTGGCACGACTTCCACGACGAGCTGCGACGCAGCGAACTCGGCTTCCAGCTCCGGGTCTGCGACACGCGCGTCCAGGGTGAGGGTGCCGACCGTGGCCTCGCCGGCGCGATCCGAACGCTCGGGCGACGGAGCGATGTCGACTGTGTCGTCGTGATCCGCGGCGGGGGTGCGCGCAACGAGCTCGCGACCTTCGACGCCGAGGCGATCGCCATCGCGATCGCCACCAGCCCGGTGCCGGTCATCACCGGGCTGGGACACGAGATCGACCGGTCGATCGCGGACGACGTCGCGCACACGTCGCACAAGACGCCCACCGCCTGCGCCCGCTCGCTCATCGATGCCGTGGCCGACTACCGCCGCGCGCTCGATCGCACGTGGTCCGAGATCGCCGCCCGGTCGCGCGACCGCTTCGCCGACGCGCAGCGCGGTCTCGGCGATCGCGCCCATCGCGTCGCCCGCCGCACGCACTCAGCGGTCGAGCGCGCGGACGAACGGCTGTCGACGCGGCGCGATCGGCTCCGCGAGGGGCCTGCACGCAGCCTGGCGATCGGGGCCGCCCAGGTCGACCAGCGGGCCGAGCGCCTCGTCCGTCGGGCGCCGATCGCGCTCGACAGCGAGCTCCGGTCCCTCGACGGGGCGGCGGCCCGGCTGGCGCTGCTCGACCCGGTCAACCTGCTGCAGCGCGGCTGGAGCATCACGCGCGACCGTGACGGCAACATCGTCCGTAGCATCGACGACGTCGCCGACGACGCCACGCTCACCACCGAGCTCGCCGACGGCCGGCTCACCAGCACGGTCACCGAGCGTGCAGCGGGTCGCCGTTCCACGACCGCCCCGACCGACGACCCCGCCACGACCAACGGAGACGATCACGAATGAGCACTGAGGCATGAGCGACGGCTTCGACGAGACCGGCGACGACCACGCTGACGAGATCGGCTATGCCGACGCGTTGACCGAACTCGACGGCATCCTGCGCGAGCTCGAGGGCAGCGACGTCGACGTCGACCGACTGGGTGACCGGGTGGCCCGCGCCGCCGACCTCATCGCGCTCTGCCGAGACCGGATCGACCGCGCTCGGCTCCGGATCGACGAGGTGATCGCCGACCTCGACGGCACCGACGACTCACTCGACGACGGCTGACGTACCGGACCACGCCGTCGGTGCGATGTCGGCCGTGTCGGTGATGTCCGGAAGTCGTTGATGACGGGGCCCAGGCTGATGTCCGGGGTGTCGGTGACGACGGGGCCCAGGCTGATGTCCGGAAGTCGTTGATGACGGGGCCCAGGCTGATGTCCGGGAGTCGGTGATGACGGGGTGTCGGTTGCGACGGTGGCGAGGTGTGCGACGGGTGGATCGGTGTACCGATGGCGCCCGGTGGCGTCCGTGATTCGACGCCATCGGCGACATGTGCGGGGCGGCTGGCGCGTCTGACCGTGCCGGCGGCGGCCGGCGTCGACCGGTGTCGGCGCAGCGCTGCGTTCGGGGTGGCCGGCGCGCTTGGTCGTCTCGGCGGCCACGGGCGGCGGCGCGACGAGACGCGGTGATGTCTTGACGGCGTGTCCCGGGGCGTCGGGTGGCCAATAGCCTGTCGTCGTGACCGCCGCCCCGCCCACGACGCTGGCCGCCATCGCAGCCGTCGTGTCGGATCGGCTCGACGACCTGCTCACGCCCGAACTCGCGCGTTGGGCCGACCTCGACGCAGACCTCGAAGCCCCCATGGCCGAGATCCGTCGTCTGGTCCTGTCCGGTGGCAAGCGGCTCCGCCCCGCCTTCTGCCACTGGGGGTTCGTCGGGGCCGGTGGCGACCCGTCGTCGGGTGCGGTCGTCGACGCCGGCGCGGCGTTCGAGCTGATGCACGCGTTCGCACTCTTCCACGACGACGTGATGGACGACGCCGCGAGCCGCCGGGGTGCGCCGACCACGCACACGGTGTGGGCCGATCGGCACGCCGAGGCCGGCTGGTCGGGCGAGTCCCGTCGCTTCGGTGAGGGCGTGGCCATCCTGATCGGCGACCTCGCGTTCGTCTACTCGGATCAGCTGCTCGCCGGCGCCAACCCGACGGCCTGGCAGATCTGGAACGAGCTCCGGATCGAGCTCAACGTCGGCCAGGTGCTCGACATCCTGGGGTCCGTCCGCGGCGTCCGCGACGTCGCCCAGGCCGAACGGATCTGTCGCTACAAGTCGGGCAAGTACACCATCGAGCGGCCGCTCCATCTCGGGGCGGCGCTGGCCGACCCCGAGCGGTTCGCACAGCTCCACGTCGGGTTGTCGGCCTACGGGTTGCCGCTCGGCGATGCGTTCCAGATGCGCGACGACGTGATGGGCGCGTTCGGCGACGAGGGCGCGACCGGCAAGCCGGTCGGTGGCGACCTGCGGGAGGGCAAGCCGACGCCGCTCCTCGCCCGTGCGATCGCAGCAGCGTCAGCGGCCCAACGGGTGGTGCTCGATCGCGTCGGCGACCCGGAGATGACCGACACCGATGTCGCCGCGGTCCAGCAGGTGATCGTCGAGACGGGCGCGCTGGCCGACCTCGAGGCCACGATCACGGCGCGCACCGACGCTGCGCTCGCCGCGCTGGCCGATCTCGACCTCGCCGGCGACGCGGTCGACGAGCTCGGTCGGTTGGCCACCTACGTAAGTCGTCGGGCGGCCTGAGTGCGCGTCGGGGTCGTGGGGGCGGGCCTCGGCGGGCTGAGCGCTGCGGCTCATCTCGTGGCGACCGGTCATCAGGTGACCGTGTTCGAGCGCCGCTCCCGACCCGGCGGTCTCGCCGCATCGGAGTCCGCCGATGGCTTCCGGCTCGACCTCGGCCCGACGGTCGTCACCATGCCCGATCTGCTCGCCGCTCCGTTCCAGGCCCTCGGGACCGAGCTCGATCGCCACGTCCAGCTCGAACGCCTCGACACCGCGTATCGGGCCGTGTTCGCCGACGGCAGCGAGTTCCGCGTGCGCGCCGGCCGTGCGGCGATGGTCGACGAGGTGCGGTCGTTCGCCGGGCCGCGCGAGGCCGCGAACTTCGAGGCGTTCGCCGATTGGCTCACCGAGCTCTACCGGCTCGAGATGCCGAACTTCATCGATCGCCAGTACGACGGCGTCGCCGACCTGCGGCACTCGTGGCGACCGCTGCTGCGGCTGATCCGCCGGGCCGGCTTCCGGCGGCTCGATCAAGCGGTGTCGTCGTTCCTCGAGGACGAGCGGCTCCAGCGCGTGTTCAGCTTCCAGTCGTTGAACGCCGGGGTCGCTCCCCAGGACGCGCTGTCGCTCTATGCCGTCATCACATACATGGACGCGATCGCGGGGGTGTGGTCGGTCCGCGGGGGGATGCCGGCGGTGGCCTCGTCGCTCGCCGACCTGCTCGAACGACGCGGGGCGTCGTTCGAGTACGAGCGCGCCGTCACCCGGATCCGGCGCAACGGCGACGGTGCAGTGGCCGGCGTCGAGATCGACGGCGAGTCGGTCGTGCCGCTCGACGCCGTCGTCGTCAATGCCGACGTAGCGGCGAGCTATCGGACGTTGCTCGACGTGCGTGTGCCGCGACGGCTTCGCCACGGCGTCTATTCGCCGTCGTGCGTCGTGTGGTCGGCCGGCCTTCGCGGGGCGATGCCGGACGGGGTCGAGCACCACAACGTCCACTTCGGGTGGAAATGGGACGATGCGTTCCGAGCGCTGAACGACGGTCACCGGATGCCCGATCCGTCGACCTTCGTCAGCGTGCCGTCGGTGTCCGACCCGTCGGCTGCGCCGGATGGTGCGGCGTCGCTGTTCGCGCTCGAGCCGGTCCCGAACCTCGGCGGACAGGTCGACTGGTCGTCGGACTCGGGACGCATTCTCGACGATCTGCGCCGCCGTCTCGGCGTCGCCGGGTATCCGGTCGACGATGTCGTCGTCGAGCGGTCGATCGACCCGTTCGGATGGCGGTCGATGGGGTACGAGCGGGGCACCCCGTTCTCACTCGCGCACGTGTTCCGCCAGACCGGCCCGCTCCGACCCCGCAACGTCGACGACCGGATCGGCGGGTTGGCGTTCGCCGGCGCCGGCACCACGCCGGGGCTCGGGGTGCCGATGGTGCTGTTGTCGGGCAAGCTCGCCGCTCAGCGGATCGATGCCGACGCTGCCGCCACCCGCACACCGTCCGCTGGTGACCCGGCCGA
>JAUHYJ010000079.1 GCA_030425785.1 Acidimicrobiia bacterium
CCAAGTAGTCGCGGGCGTCAGACTCCGACCAACCGCTCATCAACGAAATCCCAGAGGTCGGCGAGCACGATGCGGCGACTCCGGCCGATGTGGATCGATCTGAGTTCGCCCGTCCGCAGGAGGTTGTATACGGCGCCTCGACTCATGGCGAGGTAGTCGGCGGTGTCGGCAACCGTCAACAGTTGGCGTGGGTCACCGCCTCGGCCTCGTTCGTCGATGCTCCCTGTCGTCACGATTGCTCCTCCTCGGTCGCAGATCGGCTCGTGCCAAGCAGCCCCACCCACCGGCGGTTCGAGATCCACCATGCACAGCTACGGCTCGACGTCGTCCACCTGTTTCGAGCGGCTGTCGAGAATCTCGAAGGCCTTCCGGGAGACCATGAGCGGTCGTTCGCCCTCCGACTGCACGTAGCCCCGCGTCGTCGATACGTCCGAGTGGCCAACGAATCGGGCGACGTCCTCGAGATCGAGGTCCCCTGATGCGTACAGGTTGGTGACGACGGAACGTCGCCCGGTATGAGTACTGACCTCGGAGGGGTCGATGCCGATCTGCTCGGCGGCCTTGCGGATCGCCTTGTCGACATGCTGGCGAAGCATCGACTTCCCCGACGGCGTCACGAAGACAAGATCGAGCTCCTCGCCGTGGTAGTTGACCTCGGGCCAGGCGACAACAGACTTCTTACGCAGATCCAACCACCGCTGTCGATGGGCCTTCAACAACGTACGTCGACCCGCGGCGAAGCCGGACGGCGCCCGCATCGAGATCGATGTCCTGCCACGCAAGTCCGAGCGCCTCGCTGACGCGCCACCCTTGCACGAAGCACAAGGCAACGGCGGCTGAGTAGCGATCGTCACACGCCGCGAGCAACCGCGACACCTCGCCGGGACTCAGCGTTCGCCGTTGCACCTTCGGAACTCTCGGTGACCGAACCTTCTTCGCCACGTTGTCGTCGGCGAGCCCCAGATTGACCGCCTCGTCGAGCACTTGTGCAAGGAGTGCTCGGACGTTGCGCGCACGCGACGGCGAACCGGACTTCGCCAGCTCGGACACCATCGTTGCGACCTGGTCCGCCCGCAGCTTCCGGACGGGCACGTTCCCCAACCGCGTGCCGACGAGCCGCAACTGCTTGTCGTACGTCGACCAGGTCGTCACGCGAACACGATGCACGGCGACGTGATCCAGCCACCACCGGCCGAGCTCGGCCAGCGTCGTGCCGGCGTGGAATCCGTCGGCCAGGGACCCGAGCTTGGCGTCTGCGGCCTCGTCGGCGATGTGGCGATTGCGAGATGCTTCCGCAGCCGCTCGCGTTCGGCCGGTCGGCTTGCCAAGACGACCATCGGCTTTCCGCCAGGGGGCCACCCACACGTTGCGCGCCTTATCGAAGTACGGGTCGGGTTGACCGCGCGGAGCACGGTTGACGACCACGAACGATCCGTCTGATGGATCGCGGACTCTCTTGCCACGAGGAGCACGGGGCACGGTGGAACCTCCCACTGCTGTACCCCACCCGACGCTACCGCCGATCGGCTCGACTTTGAGAGTTACACTGAGAGTTGCACTCCATGAACGCCTCTGGACGTCCATGAACGTCCGTAGACGTTCTCCCAGGTCAGGCTCTACGCCATGACACTCGGTGGACGTCCAGAGACGCCTTGGCGGAGGTGGACGGGAATCGAACCCGCCTGACGGGGATCGCCCGTCACAACCGCTTTGAAGGCGGCGGCGCCCACCAGGTACGCAGACACCTCCGTCCGCCAACGTATCGGGCGGTACTGTCGCCGACATGCCTGGCGATGTCCTGTTCTGCACCGACACGTTCTGGGACGAACACGGCGAGTTCTTCGTCGCGCTCGATCCGACCATCGAGGTCGTCCGACTCGTCGACGATCAGCAGGTCACCGACGGCGACCTCGAACGGGTCACGATCGCCTTCTTCTCGCCCGACACCTGGCCCGACCGGACCCGGTCGTTCATGGGCACCGTCGTGCGCTGCCCGAACCTGCGCTGGCTCCAGATCGCCTTCGCGGGCACCGACCACCCGGTGTTCCAGGGCCTGCTCGAGCGCGGCGTGACGATCAGCAACGCGTCGGGTGCCACCGCCCCGGCGATCGCCCAGACCGTGATGATGTACCTGCTCGCGCTCAGCCGTGACTACCTCGGGCTCGAACGCGCCCGAGCCGAGCGCCGGTGGGCGCCCGACCGCAACATCGATCTCCACGGGATGCGGCTCGGCATCGTCGGCTACGGCGCGATCGGCGCCGAGGTCGGGCGCCTCGCCCAGGCGTTCGGCATGGAACCGATCGGGCTCCGCCGCACGCCGACCGGCGACGAGCCGATCGAGGTGTGGCCGAACGATCGCTTCGACGACCTGCTCGACTGGGCCGACGCGATCGTCGTGAGCGCACCGCTCACCGACGAGACCCGCGGCATGTTCGGCGCCGCCGAGTTCGCCCGCATGCAGCCCGGCGCGTGGTTCGTCAACGTCGGACGCGGGCCGATCTGCGACGAGGAGGCCTTGATCGACGCGCTCGTGAACGGGCACCTCGGCGGCGCCGGGCTCGACGTGTTCGCCACCGAGCCGCTTCCCACCGACAGCCCGATCTGGTCGCTGCCGAACGTGGTGATGACGCCGCACAACTCGGGCGACTCCGCTCGCTCCGACCGACGCGCAGTCGACATCATGCTCGCCAACTTCCGGCGCCACGCGACGGGCGAACCGATCGAGAACGTCGTCGGCTGACGATCAGTCCGCGTCGGCCGCGCCGACGTCGGCCTGGAGCCGAACGGCGTCGCGGCGGGTCCGGCCCACCCACTCGATCAGCTCGACCAGCTGGAGCGGGCGGGCGATGCCGTAGCCCTGCCCGACGTCGCACCCCATCCTGGCGAGCGCATCGAGCGTCTCGTCGTCCTCGACCCCCTCCGCCACGACGGAGAGGCGCAGGTTGCGGCCCAGGTCGACGGTCGACTTCACGATCACCTCGTCCTGCGGATCGGTGAGCATCCCGCTGACGAAGCTCTGGTCGATCTTGAGCTCCTGCACCGGCAGGCGGCGCAGGTAGCTGAGCGACGAGTAGCCGGTGCCGAAGTCGTCGACGGCGAGCCGGAAGCCGGCCCGGTGCAGCTCGTCGATCGTCGCCCGGGTGCGCGGTGCATCGACGAGCAACGACGACTCGGTGATCTCGAGCGTCAGCCGGTCGGCGGCGACCTCGTACTCGTCGAGCCGCGACCGGACTCGCTCGGGCAGCTTGGTGTCGAACAGGTCGTGGGTCGACAGATTGATCGACATCTGCAGGCCGAGCCCGAGATCGTCGAGCGTCCGCATCGCCCGGATGCCCTGCTCGAGGACGAGATCGGTCAGCTCCTTGATCAGACCCGTGTCCTCCGCGACGCGCACGAACTCGGACGGGGCGACGACGCCGCGCGTGGGCGAATCCCACCGCACGAGTGCCTCGACGCCGACGACCTCGCGGCTGCGCAGATCGAGCTTCGGCTGGTAGACGACGTCGATCTCGTCCTGTTCGATCGCGGCCCGCAGGTCGCCGAGCATCGAGAGCCGAGCCGGGGTCCGCCGATCGATCTCGTCGCGGTAGAGCTCGACGCTCGTGCGCTGCCACTTGGCGTTGTACATGGCGATGTCGGCGCGCCGCATCGGCTGGAGCGGGTCGGTCTCGTCGGCGTGGACGAGCGCCACCCCGACGCTGACCGTCACGACGATCTCGAGACCGTCGAGGGTGACCGGGCTGCCGCCCGCCGCCACGCACCGCTCCGCCAGCGCGACGATCTCGGCCGGATCGGATCGGCGACACACGATCGCGAACTCGTCGCCGGCCAGCCGCGCGAGGAGATCGCCCGGTTCGAGCAGCGCCGACATGCGGCGGCTGAACTCGATGAGCAGGGCGTCGCCGGCGTGGTGCCCGAGCGTGTCGTTGACCTCCTTGAACCGATCGAGGTCGAGCATCATCACGGCGGTCTCTGCGCGGTCGGCCGCGGCCAGCGCGTCGGCGACGGCGAGCTCGAACAGCGTTCGCGCCGGCAGACCGGTCAGCGCGTCGTGGCGGGCCTCGTACTCGAGCCGGGCGTGGAGCAGCCCGCGGCGCAGGCTGACCGCGAGCTGGTCCGTCATGTTGCGGAGTCGCGCCACGTCGGCGTCGGTGAAGCGCATCCGCTGGACGTTGCGCTCCGTCACCACCATGACGGCGAACGCCTCCTCGTCGTCGTGCACCGGCGCCACCATGACCGTCTTGAGCCGGGCGTCCGTGACGGCGTCGAGCGACCGCAGCTCGTCGGCCGGCACCATCCGGGCCGGTCGATCGGCCGAGAGCAGCTCCCACAGCGGCCCCTCGGCGCGACGCGGCAACCGGATCGGCATGTGGCCGGTCACGTCGACGAGGACCTGGTCGCCGTCACCGGTGAACCGGAGCAGGGCGGCACCGTCGGCACGCAGCAGTTCGACGGCATCGGCGACGGCTCGCTCGGCGATCTCGTCGACGTCGAGCGTCGACCCGACGCGACCGGCGAAGCCGTGCACGGCATCGAGGTCGCGCAGATCCTGGATGAGCAATCCGAACCGCTTGACGACCCACCACACACCGATCGCGGGCGGCACGATCGCGAAGGCGAACCACGGGTCGAGGAGCAGCAGGGCGACGCACATCGCCGCGAAGATGCTGTTGAACGCGTAGAACCACCAGACGTCGACGACCACGACGTAGAGGCAGTGCAGGAAACCGCCCTCGTACCGGGACACCACCGAGGCGATCGACACGCCGGTGACGAGGGTGCCGACGGTCATGCCGACGATCAGGCCGACCAGGACGGCCGTGTTCGAGTCGTTCCACCAGTCGACGACCAGCCGCGAGAGCAGCGACGCGATCGTGAGCTCCGCAGCGAACAGGACGGTGTTGAACGCGAGCTTCACGCCGCGGTTGTGTCGCGGGCCGTAGAGGATCGGCAGCGTGGCGACCACGCGCGTCGTCAGCGCGACGAGCGGCGCGAGAAAGACGACGCTGATCGCGATCGGGATCTCCGACAGCGAGAAGGCGTGGCCCTCCTCGTCGAACTCGATGTCGAACGAGGTCAGCTCCGCGAGGACGAACGCCACCGCGATCGGAATGACGATCCACCACTCGGCCGGCCGGAGCGACTCGCCCCGCCATGGCATGAGCGCATAGGACGCCACGAGCAGCCCGAGCATCGCCGCGATGATCGCCCACGCTTGCACGCCGGGGTCGATGCGGCGCCGCAGCGGGCTCGCATCCGACCCGGCGTGGGCGGCATGAGGTTCGGTCAACAGCAGCCTCCTGGCTCGTCGACGCACAACCTAGTGTGAGGCGCCCCGACGCAGGGGGCCGCCCGCTCAGACCGCTCGGACGATGGACCGTCGCGCGGAGAACGGTGGGTCGGTCAGCTCCAGGAGCCGCTCGACCAGGAACCCGACGACCACGAACCCGACGACCACGAACCGGACGACCAGGAGCCGCTCGACCACGAACCCGACGACCACGAACCGCTCGACCAGGAACCCGACGACCACGAACCCGACGACCACGAACCCGACGACCAGGAACCGGACGACCATGCGTCATTCGACCAGGAACCCGACGACCAGGAACCCGACGACCACGAACCGGACGACCAGGAACCGGACGACCACGAACCAGACGACCATGCGTCGTTCGACCAGGAACCCGACGACCACGAACCGGACGACCAGGAACCGGACGACCAGGAACCGGACGACCATGCGTCATTCGACCAGGAACCCGACGACCACGAACCAGACGACCAGGGCAGGTCGGCGGTCACGGCGTCGAGGGCCCGGGCGGCGGACGGAACACCGGCGCCGGTCACCGCGGGTGAACCCACCTGGTCGGCGGATGCGACCAGCGCCGTGCGTACCTCGTCGGGGCTGAGGTCGGGATCGGCCTGGAGGAGCAGCGCGGCGAGACCCGACACGGCAGCAGCCGACTGGGAGGTGCCGGTCGCGAGGAATCGATGCTCGTCGACGAAGCCCTCCGGGTGCTCGCGGTCGGCGAAGCTCCCCGGTGCCCTCAGCGACTCGATGTGCGCGCCCGGGGCCGCCAGGTCGGGCATCCGGACGGCATCACCCGCGTTCGAGAAGTCGGCGGACACGAGACCGGACTCGGTCGCCTCGACCGCACCGACCACGATCGCCGACGGGGAGGTCGCCGGTGCGTAGAGCCCGACGTCACCGTGGTTCCCGGCCGCCGTCACGACGACGATGCCGGCGTCCCAGGCCCGATCGACCGCGGCGAGCAGCGCGTCGGCCTCGGCCGGTGTCGCCTCGTCGGCGGTGAACGCCAGCGTCAGGACACCGATGCCGTACTCGTCGGCGTTCTCGACCGCCCAATCGATCCCGTCCACGAGCGCCTGCGGCCGGACGGTGCCGTCGGCACCGGCGACCTTGATCGACACGAGCCCGGCATCGGGCGCGAGGCCCCGGAAGCCGTTGCTCGGATCGTTGCCGGCGACGATGCCGGCGACGTGGGTGCCGTGACCGTACGAGTCGAGGGTGCCCCGATCACGATCGGCGGCCTCGTCCGTGAAGTCGACGGCGACGACCACCCGGTCGTTCAGCGCGTCGACCGGTGCGACGCCGGTGTCGACGACGGCGACGTTGACCCCGGCGCCGGTGATGCCGGCATCCCATGCGGCGACGACGTCGAGCTGCTCGGCGAGCGCCGGCATCGAACCGGGCGAGGGTGCAGCGACCAGATCGGTCGCGTCGGCGCTCGCCGGCACGTCGGTCAGCTGACCGACCGCGAGCGCACCGCCGGCGATCAGGGCGAGCACCCCGAACGCCAACGCCGTGGTGCCGCGCGGCGCTCGATACGACGAGGTCGGAGCGGGGTCCCAGGGTCGGTTGGGGTGATGGGCGGCGCGCGGTGTGGCGCGCACGCGATCGGGAGCGACGAGCGAGGAAGGCATGCGGGTTTCCTTCGTGACAGCGGGTAGGGCGTGCGCTTGTGTATCGACCGATGCGGGCACCGGTTGAACCACCACTGGTCGGTTTTGACGAAATCCGGACGCTATGGCGACAGTCCGTGTCACCTACGTGGCCTGCGACACACCTTGCGGTCGAGTTGTCAAGAAGTGTTCGAGGTGTCAAGCATCGTTCTCGGCGGTACCGTCATCGGCGCCGACTTCCCCCGTTCCGACCTCGATGTTGGAGGGGACATGCTCACCGTCTGTTGGGCAGCGAAGGGCGGCAGCGGTACGACCGTCGTCGCCGCTGCAATCGCACTCTCGAGCGCGGCGCCCACCGTGCTCGTCGACCTCGCCGGCGATCTCCCGTTGGTCCTCGGCGTCGACGCCGACGGACGCCCCGGTGTCCACGACTGGCTCACCTCGGGGGCCCCGGCCGATCGACTCGATCGGCTCGCCGTACCACTCGGGTCGACGCGCACCCTCGTGCCGCGCGGCGAGGCCGCCCTGCCGGTCGATGACGCACGCTGGGCCGCACTCGGGCGCGCACTCGCCACGCGGCCCGATCGCGTGATCGTCGATGCCGGCACCGGCGATCCGCCGCCCGCGCTGTGCGCGGCGGCCGATGCGCTCCTGATCGTCACCCGGCCCTGCTACGTGGGCCTGCGCAGGGCGATCGCCTCGACATGCCGCCCGACCGGTGTGGTGCTCGTCGACGAGCCGGGCCATCGCCTGAGCGCCGACGACGTCGAGCGCAGCCTCGGCGTACCGGTCGTCGCCACCGTGCTGCTCGACCCCGCGATCGCCCGCGCCGTCGACTCGGGTCTCCTCGTGTCGCGCCTGCCGCGTGCGTGCACGACCCAGCTGGGCCGGGTCGCCGCATGAGCGCCGACGCACTCGTCGACCGGGTGTGCACCGAGGCGATCTCCACCGAGGGCGACACCCGCACCGTGGTCACCGCGCTGGTCGATCGGCTCGCACCACTGGCCACGAGCACCGAGAGAGCGGCGGCGATCGACGGTGCCGTCGCCCGGCTCGACGGGCTCGACCGACTCGAGCGCTACCTGGCCGACGACTCGATCGACGAGGTCCTGGTGACCGGTGGCACCGAGGTCTGGATCGAGCGCGACGGCGTGCTCGCGCCCGTCGATCGGCTCCGACCGGGCGCCATCGGCGTGATCCTGCAGCGCGTGCTCGCCCGCACCGGCCGCCGACTCGATCGCACCGAACCGGTCGTCGACACGCGGCTCGCCGACGGTTCACGACTGTGCGCGGTGATCGAGCCGGTCGCCGTCGGTGGCACCGCCGTGTCGATCCGCCGGCATCGCGTCCGCCGGGTGTCCCTCGACGCGTTCGGCCCACCCGACGTCGTCGGTGTCGTGCGCTCGCTGCTCGACCGGCGTGCGAACGTGCTCGTCAGCGGTGCGACGTCGTCGGGCAAGACGACCCTCGTCGCCGCCGCCCTGCGCGAGCTCCCGTGCGAGGAACGGATCGTGGTCGTCGAGGACACGGCCGAGATCGACATCCCGACCCACCACCTGGTCCGGCTCGAGGCGCGCCCGTCGACCGCCGACGGGCTGCGTGCGATCGACGCCGCCCAGCTGGTCCGGGCGGCGTTGCGGCTGCGCCCCGACCGTCTCGTCGTCGGCGAGTTCCGCGGTGACGAGGTGCTCGCCGCCGTGCAGGCGTTCAACACCGGCCACGACGGCTCGTGGTCGACCTGCCATGCGAACGGGGCGATCGACGCGCTGGCCCGGCTCGAGACGCTGGTGCTGGTCGCCGCCCCGTCGTGGCCGATCACCGCGATCCGGTCCGAGGTCACACGATCGATCGACGCCGTCGTCCACGTCGCACGACGCGACGGCCGTCGATCGATCGAGACGATCATCGAACCCGCCGGCGGTCACGACGGGCCCGACGGCCACGTCGTCGTCCGAGACGGCGAGCGCGTCGCCGATCTCCGGAGGCGGCGATGACGCTCACCGACGCATGTGCGCTGCTGGCCGGCGTCTGGGTCGGTTGGCGGACGTGGCCGCGGCCGCCGACACGTCGCCCCGAGCGGCCGGCGCCGACCGCCGGCACGACCCCGCGTCGCGTCGCGCCGGGCGCGACGGCCGCACGTCGGCGCCGCGACACGACCTCGGCCGAGTCGCTGGCCCGATGGTGCGTCGAGGTCGCCCGTCTCGTGCGGTCGGGCGAATCGCTCGCCACGGCGGCCGACACCGTCGAAGCACCCGACGAGCCGCGGCTCGTCGAGGCCATCGCAGCGCTCCGGCGAGGCGAGTCACCCGACGTCGACGCTCCGGCCGACCGCGACGTCGCACTGGTGCTCGGCGTGCTCGCCGGTGTGCACGCCCACGGCGGCGCCGCCGCCGAGCCGCTCGACCGCGCCGCGACCGTGTTGCGATCGCGCGCCGAACTGCTGGCCGAGGCCGCCACGCAGTCGGCGCAGGCTCGCTGGTCGGCGCAGATCATGACCGTCCTCCCCGGCGCGATGCTCGTGATCCTGCTGGTCACCTCGTCGTCGGTGCGCGCCGCGGTGGTGCACCCGGTCGGGCTCGCCGTGGTCGGCACCGGGGCCGTCCTGAACCTGATCGGATGGTGGTGGCTGCGCGCCCTGCTCGCGAGGCCGACGGCATGAGGCGGCGCGACCTCGGTCCGACGCGCTTCCCCGACGCCGTCGAACTCGTCGTCCTCGCCGTACGGGCCGGGTTGACGCCGATCGCCGCCGTCTCGGCCGCCGGCCGCCTCGCCGACCCGTCGGTCGCGCCGGCCTTCGACGCGTTCGAGCACTCGCTCCGACGCGGCGCGAGCTTCGCCGACGCGCTCGAGGCCTTTCCGGAGCACCTCGGCGACGTCGCCCGGCCATTCGCCGACGGGTTGGCCCGCGCCGAGCGATACGGCGGCGCGCTCGGCCCGTTGCTCGATCAGCTCGCCGAGGACGCCCGGACCCGGCGACGGCGCCAGATCGAGCAGGCCGTGCGCCGGCTGCCGGTGTCGATGTCGTTCCCCCTCGTCGTGTGCACCCTCCCCTCGTTCGTCCTCCTCGCCGTGATCCCGGCGGTTCTGGGCGCCGTCGGCGCCCTGCGCGGCTCGCTGCCGTGACCCCTGCGACCGATCGAGCTACCGCTCCCCCGACACTCCAGAGAGGAACTCGCCATGCAGCACTCCAACGCCCCGACCATCAGCACCACCCGCACCACCCGCACCACCCGCACCGCCCGTACCGTCCGTGACGCCGGGCAG
>JAUHYJ010000748.1 GCA_030425785.1 Acidimicrobiia bacterium
TCACGACGGCACGCTCGCCGTCGTCCCGCACCGGGCCTGACCCGCCGCCGCGCTCGTCGAGCGCGTGCGCATCGCTTCGATCCCCGCGCCTCGGCTGGTGGCTCAGGGGAGCGTGGCGTCGTCGAAGCCGGGGCCGTCCGTGCCGACGCAGTCGCGGCCCTCGGGCAGCCAGCTGCCGCGTTCGATCGTTGCGCAACGGCGGACCTCGACGGTGCCGTTGCCGAACTCGTCACGGGTCGAGTCGTCGGTGATGACGACCACGTCGCCGTCGGACGCGTAGCGAACGGGGATCGGGTCACCCTCGACCGTCACGGCGAGGACGTCCCAGATCACCGCTTCGCCGGACTCGACGGCGGCGAGCAGGCAGTCGGACCCGTCGCGCACCTTGGTCTCGTCGTCGGTGTCGTTCGTCAGCACGATCGGCGCGCACGGCTCGGTCGACTCGCCGAAGACGAGTCCGTCCCCGCTCCCGGCGCCGCTGCTGCCGCAGGCGGTGAGCGAGACGGCGAGGGGAACGGCGAGCGCGGCGATGACGATGCGGTGCATGCTGTTCGGACGTTCGTCGGTCGTTGATGGTTCCACCTGGGTGCTCCGGCTCAGCCCCACACCGTCACGATCGTGACACCGGCCAGCACGAGCCCGCTCGCGAGCAGGTCGGCGCGGCCGTGGCGTTCGCCCATCGTGAAGCGGGCGACGGCGAAGGCGATGATCAGTTCGACCTGACCGAGCGTGCGGACCTTGGCCGCGCTCTCGAGGGTGAACGCCCATGCCCAGCCGATCGAGCCGAGCAGGCTGAACAGTCCGACCGGCAGCGCGGGACGCCATGCCCGGATCGTGCGGGTGATCTCGGACGGGTCGGTGGCGCTGAACCACGCGGCGTTGATCGCGGTCTGGACGACGAGGAGCACGGTGAGCGTGAACACGGCCCGGTCGAACGCCGGCGCGTCGGTCAGGGCGCGCGACGCCGCCCGGATGCCGAGCGCGGCGCCGGCGAACCCGGCACCGGCCAGCAGACCCAAGAGCGCGGCGGGGTCACCGGCCCGTTCCAGCAGCGCTCGAACGGAACCCTTCGACGCGAGCCACACCACGCCGACGGTGACGAGCAGGGCACCGATCCACCCCTGCCATCGCAGGGCGGGCTCGAGGCCGAGCGCGCCGAGGGCCGCCACGATCAGTACCTCGGACTTCGAGTAGACGGTGCCGATCGCGAAGTCGCGTGCCTTGAACGCTGCGAGCAGTGCCACCGTGGCGAGGATCTGCGACACTGCGCCGACGGCGATGTAGGCCCAGAACTCGCCGGGGATGCCGGGCCGGTCGCGGCCGAGCCCGACGAAGAGCACGATGCTCAGGACGATCGCGAGTGGTGCGCCGTAGGCGTAGCGGACGAAGCCCGCTGCCGCGGTCGACAGCACCGAACGCAGCTCGTGCTGGCGCGCGGTGCGGAGGATCTGGAACGTGGCGGCGGCGAGCGTGATCGGGATCCACATGTGTTGTCTCGACATTCGGGATAGGTCGCCCGAATGTCGAGACGAACACTAGCTGGCGTCCGGACGGGCGTCGTCGTCGAACGGCACGGCGATGTGCTGCTCGATCACGTCCTCGATCGGTGCCTCGATCGGGATGTCGGCCGAGTCGTGGATCGCCGCGTCGAACTCCTCGAGTTCGACGTCGTCGTCCACCGGACGCTCTGCATCGGCGTCGATGTCGGCGTCGATGCGCACATGCACCGGGGGCGTGTTGGCGCCAGGCGGTGCTCGTTCGCCACCGGATGGGTTCGGTGACTCGCTCATGGCCTTACGGTCGCGCCGGCGGCCCGGCAGCACCAGGGCCGAGGGACCCTGGTCTCGATCTGCTCCGTCGGCGCGCCGGTGCCCCGCCTCCTGGCAGGCGGAGGCGGGGTCGGCGGTGCCGGTGGTGAGCGCGGTCAGGTGACGGGTTCGAGGGATCGGTCGGATGATCGCCTTCGCCTTGCGGTCGAACAACGCCACCGGATCATTGACCGCGTGTTCGACCAACTCGTCGACCACCTCATGCAGATCAGCACGCTCGTCGTCGGTCAGACCCTTC
>JAUHYJ010000749.1 GCA_030425785.1 Acidimicrobiia bacterium
GAGCGGTCGGGGCCAATCAAGCCGGCGCCGTGCTGGCCATGTCGCGCACGGCCGCAGGTCGCGTCGCCGGCGTGCGCGAACCCGGCGACGCCGACATCACCTGCGTCGTCAAGCGCGGATCGCACGGCGCTCCGATCGCGATCACCGACGCCGCCGGTGGCACGACGAGGTTCGACTACGACACGATGGGCAGTCTGGTCGCCGTCGTCACCGCCGACGGCGCGACGTTCCATCAGTTCTTCGACGAGGTCGGTCGCCTCGTCGGCACCGCCGACCCGACCGGCGCGACGAGCCACCTCACCTACGACCGGGCCGGTCGCGCCGTCGAGGTGGTCGACCCGGACGGCCGACGGTGGCGCCGCGACGTCGACCAGCTCGGCCGGACCGCCACGGCATACGACCCGCTCGGTGCCCCAACCGCATGGACGTACCACCCGACCGGCGCCGTGGCGACGCTCACGCTGCCCACCGGGGCGACGTGGTCGACCGAGGTCGACCACCGGGGACGCATCACTGCGATCGTCGACCCGGGCGATCACCGCATCGAGTTCGTGTTCTCGGCGGCAGGTCGGCTCGTGGCGCAGCGATTCGCGGACGGTTCGATCGAGACGCTCGAGTACGACGACGCGGGCCGTCTCGTCGCCTCGACCGACGCGGACGGCGTGCGGCGGACGATCGCGCGCGACGCCGCCGGCCGTGTCGTGGGCGCGGGTCGCGACGACGCCGCCGGACCTGACGAGTTCGACCGCGACCAGCTCGGGCGCATCGTTGGCCATCGCACGCCGAGCTCCGCCGAGACGTTCGAGTACGACCTCGCAGGTCGCCTGCTCACCTGCGTCGACGGTTCGGGGGCACGCCGCAGCTTCCGTTGGGACGACCGCGGACTGCTCGCCGCGGCGACCGACCCGGCCGGCGTGACATTGGCCTACGAGTACGACGCCTGCGGCCGCCTCGTCGCCCAGCGGGCTCCGGGTGATCGGGTGACCACGTTCGAGCACGACCCGACCGGCCGTCTCGCGACGATGACGGATGCCGCCGGCGTCCACACCGCGTTCGGCTACGACCTGGCCGGCCATCTCGTCGAGCAGCGACGTGGTGACGTCGGATGGCGGGCGACCCTCGACGGGGCCGGACGGTGGACGGCGCGACACGACCTCGGCGGCGGCCTGCTCGAACGATTCGGCACGGATGTCGTCGGTCGGCTCGTCGGCGACCCGGCCGGCGTCGAGGCGGGCCGACCCCACCGGGCTGCTCGCCCGGCGATCGCGGTGAGCCGTGACGCCGCCGGGCGGGTCACCCTCGCGGCCGACGGCACCTCGTACCACTACGACGACGCCGGTCGACTCGCCCGTGTCGAGCGCCCGGACGGCGACGACCTCCGCTACGACTACGACGAGCACGGGCTGCTCGCGGTCGAACGGTCGGCGCGCGACACCCGACGATTCCGATACGACGCGGGCGGCCGGGTCGTCGCGGTCAGCGACGCGACGGGTACGACGCGCTTCGAGTACGACCTCGCCGGTCGACGATCGGCCGAGGTGAGCCCGGACGGCAGCCGCCGCGAGTACGCGTGGACCGCCCACGATCGGCTCGTCGGCATCACCTCGTTGACCCCGGCCGGCGAACGCCGCACGGTCAGCGTCGAGCACGACCAGTTCGGCCGACCGGTGCGCGTCGACGGCCACGACGCACGACCCGACGGCGACGTCAGCGTCGGCTCACTGACCTTCCTCGGTGTTCGCGTCCACGACGCCGTGACCGGGCAGTTCCTGTCGCCCGATCCGCTGCTGCCGCTCCCCGGTTCCAACGGCGCCGTCAGCCCGTACACCTACGCCTGGCTCGATCCGATCAATCACGTCGACCCGACCGGGATGCGTCCGATCTCGCTCGACGAGTGGGACCGCATCCGGGCCCGCGAGGAACAGGGGCTCGTCGGCGCAGCGATCGATGTCGTGCCGTGGGACGTCGTCGCCGCAGTCGGGGTCGTCGCCGTCGGCGCGGGCCTGATGTTCGTGCCCGGCGGCCAGCTGATCGGTGGAGGGATCCTGTTGGGCGCCGCGTCGTGC
>JAUHYJ010000750.1 GCA_030425785.1 Acidimicrobiia bacterium
TCGATGGTCAAGCAGCTGCTCGACGAGGTCCGCCAGGCGCCCCTCGACGAGGCCAGCCGTGAGCGCCTCGCCGAGATCTACGAACGGTCGATCGTCGAGCTCACCGATGCGTTGTCGACCGATCTCCAAGAGGAGCTGCGGATGCTGGCGCTGCCGTTCGACGAGGACGAAGTGCCGAGCGAGAGCGAGCTCCGCGTCGCGAAGGCGCAGCTCGTCGGCTGGCTCGAAGGGCTGTTCCACGGCATCCAGGCGAGCTTGATGGCGCAGCAGATGGCGGCTCGTCAGCAGCTCGACCAGATGCGCCAGCTGAACAGTGGCCAGGTGGCCCCGCCGGGGCACCCGGGGGCGGCCATCCCGCCCAAACAGGAACGCCCCGGCACCTACCTCTGAGCGCGCGCCGACCGCGTCAGAACAGCGCGTCCTGCCCGGCGATCTCACCGGCCGGCGCGACCGGGAGCGGTTCGGGGAGCGCCACGAGGTCGTCGACGCGGCCGGCGATGTGGGCATGGAACGCACGCGCCAACTCGGGTGACCGCAGGTTCTCCGGCTGGTGCACGAAGACGTAGGGCGCCCGCCCGACGTCGAGCCACGCGACGACCCGATCGGCCCAGGCCGTCAGCCCGTCCAGCGTCGTGTCGGCGTCGTCCGCGCCGATCACGCGAACGACCGGAGCGGTACCCATCACGTCGGTCACGACGGGCAGCGCCGGCTTCGTCCGGCGTTCCTCGACCGAGGCGTCGCTGCCGGGTGGCGAGGCGTACAGCGGACGAGTGTCGAGGACGACTCGGCCGATACCAGCGGCATCGAGCAGCTCGTCGGCGGCCCGGTGGACCGAGCCGCCGTCGAAATACGCCCGGTGACGGAGCTCGACGACCCAGGTGTGGTCGGTCGGCAGCCCGACGAGGAAGCTGCGCATGGCATCGAGGTCGTCCGGTCCGAACGAGGGCGGGAGCTGGAGCTGCACGGGCCCGATCCGGTCGCCCAGCGGCTCGATCGCCCGGAGGAACTCTGCGAGGAGGGCGTGGGCTCCCGGCCGCAGCCGGCGCTCGTGGGTGACCGTGCGCGGTGCCTTGAAGGCGAAGCGGAAGTCGGACGGTGCCTGTTCTGCCCACCTGGCGACCGTCGACGCCGCCGGCGTGGCGTAGAAGGTCGTGTTGCCCTCGACGGCGTTGCACCAGCGTGCGTACTCGGCCAGCTCCCGGCCGCGGTTGGCAGGGGAGAGATAGCGTCCGACCCACGGCGGGTGCGCCCACATCGGGCACCCGACCCGGAGCACGGACGTCGGCATGGCGCCAGTGTCGCGCACCGAACCCGATTCGCCCGGACGAGGCCGGTGCACCATGATCGCCACGTGCTCGCCGCGACGATCCTCGCCCTGTGTGCTGCGTGCATGCACGCCGGCTGGAACCTCGCCGTCAAGCGCAGCACCGTCGACCGGTTCCATGCGCTGTGGGGGCAGGTCGTGCTGGGAGCGACGGTCGCCGCCGTCGTGTTCGTCGCCCTCGGCGGCATGGACAGATCGGCGTGGCCGTGGGCCGTCGCCTCCGGCATCATCCACATCCCGTACACCGCCTTGCTGACGCGGGCCTACGACACCGGTGACTTCTCGCAGGTCTACCCGCTCGCCCGCGGCGCGGGCGCCCTCACCGCCGCCGTCGGCGGCATCGTCCTGCTCGACGACGAGCTCTCCTGGGCGAGCGGCATCGCGATCTGCATCGTCGTCAGCGGATTGTTCCTGCTCGTCGGCCGGGCGCCGGGTCCGGCGACCATGGCAGCCCTCGGCGTGGCGCTCTCGATCGGTTGCTACACGATCGTCGACGCCCAGGGGTCCCGCACGTCCGGCGTTGCGTACTACGGCCTCGGCACGGGCATCGCCGCTGCGGTCGCCATCAGCGCCTACGGCATCGCGAGCGGCCGGGCGGACGGGTTCGGCCGGGCCGTCCGTCGCGAGTGGCGGACGATGCTGCTCGGCGGCATCGCCCAGAAGGCCACCTACACGTTCGTCCTGGCCGCCGTCCGCCTCGCACCGGTCGGCTACGTCACTGCGCTGCGCGAGACCAGC
>JAUHYJ010000080.1 GCA_030425785.1 Acidimicrobiia bacterium
TTCCGCTTGGCCGCAGCCTTCTTCTTGGTCGCCTTCTTCTCCGGCTTGGGCTCCTCGGGCTGTTCGTCGCGCGTCAGCCCGTCGCGCTCGGCGCGACGCCGCACCATGTCGGCGTAGGCCTCCTGGAGGGACGACGAATGACTCTTGACCGGGATGCCGAGCACGCCGCAGAGGTCGACGGTCTCGGCATTGGTCATGCCGAGCTCTTTCGCCAACTCATGTACTCGAATGTTCTTCGCCACGCTTCTCTCGTTGCCTTTCGTCGTCGTCAGTCTCGCACCGGTGGCGACGATCGCCACCCGTCAGTTCTCGTGTCGCTCAGTTCGGCCCGCAGCCGCTCGATCTCGGCGGCGGCGACGTCGCGTCGCCACGCCCGCTGGAACCCGCGCCGACGAGCGGCCGCGTCGACGCACTCGGCGCCGCAGATCCAGGCGCCCCGGCCCGGCGCCGTCCGGCTGACGACGGCGCACCCGTCGGGACCGAGCGCACAGCGGATGAGCTCGGTCTGGGGGCGCCGCCGGCCGCAACCGACGCAGGTTCGGATCGGTCGCGGCAGGTCACTGGGTGTCGTCATCTCCGCGGTCGTCCGCCGACCCGTCGTCGGCCGTGTCCGATTCGGCTGCGTCGTCATCGGCCGCGTCGTCATCGGCCGCGTCCGACTCGTTCTCGTCGGCCGCGTCCTCGCCGGTGGCCGATTCGTCGTCGTCGGTCGCGTCGTCGGTCGTATCGGCCGCGTCGGCGCCGGTCGTCTCGGCCGCGTCACCGTCGGTCGCCTCGTCGGTCGCTTCGGCTGCGTCACCGTCGGTCGCGTCCGTCTCGGCCGCGTCACCGTCGGCCGCGTCGTCGGTCGTCTCGGCCTCGTTCTGCTCGGCCCACTCGGACTGGCTGATGACGGTGCCGTCGGCGGCGTGCCACTCCATCTCACCGGTCTCGGGGTTGGCCTTCCACTCGCCCTCGGCGTACTCGACGTCGTCGGTGAGGTACCCACCCGCGGGGACGCCCTCGGCCACCTGCGTCTCGGAGCGGATGTCGACGCGCACGCCGGTCAGGCGGGCGGCCAGTCGGGCGTTCTGGCCCTCACGGCCGATCGCCAGGCTCAGCTGATGATCGGGCACGATCACGTCGGCGGCGGTGCCGTCGTCGGAGATCGTGACCGAGTTGACCTTGGCCGGCGAGAGCGCCTTGGCAACGAAGTCGGGCAGGTCGTCGCTGAACGGGACGATGTCGATCTTCTCGCCGCGCAACTCGTTCACGACCATGCGGACGCGGGCGCCGCGGGCGCCGACGCACGCGCCGACCGGGTCGACGTTGTGGTCGTTCGACCAGACGGCGATCTTCGTGCGGTGACCTGGCTCACGAGCGCAGGCCTTGATCTCGACGATGCCGTCGGCGATCTCGGGCACCTCGAGCTCGAACAGTCGCTTGATGAGGCCCGGGTGGGTGCGCGACACCACGATCTGCGGGCCCTTGGCGGTCTTGCGGACCTCGACGATGTAGGCCTTGGAGCGGTCGCCGGGGTTGGGGCGCTCGTAGGGCACCTGCTCGGCCTGTGGCAGCAGCGCCTCGACGCGGCCGAGATCGAGCAGGGTGTAGCGGGTGTCGGTCTGCTGGATGATGCCGGTGACGATGTCGCCCTCGCGGTTCGCGTACTCCTCGAACTTGCGGTCGCGCTCGACTTCGCGGATGCGCTGCGACATGACCTGGCGGAACGTCTGGGCGGCGATGCGGCCCAGCTCTTCCTTCTTCGGGGTGTCGTCGCGCTCGTTCACCCACTGGCCGTCCTCGTCGAGGTCGTAGGCGGTGAACGTGAACTCCATCGACGAGGGGTTGACCTCGACGATGACCTCGTCGGCCGCGCCGGGACGCCGCTTGTACGCGCTCGCGAGGGCGTCGACGAGCACGTGCAGGAGATCGTCTTCCGACATCCCCTTCTCCTGTGCCAGGAGGCGGATCGCCTCGCCCATGTCGAGATTGCTCACGATGACTCCTTTGACGATGCCTGCTGCTTCGATGCCGGCTTGGCGGACTGCTTCGATGCCGGCTTGGCGGACTGCTTCGCGGTGTGCTGCTTCTTCTTGCTCGTGCCCTTGCCGCCCGGCTTGGGCTGCGGGCCCCATTCGAACACCGTGCGGGCACGGTCGATCGACGCGAGCTCGATCACGCGATCGTCGAGCTCGTTGCCGTCGGTGACGCGCAGGGTGGCGGTCGTGTCGTCGGCGGCGATCAGCACGCCCTCGACCCGCCGCTGGTCGGACTCGACGTTGGCGAGCCTGACCGAGATGGTCTTGCCGATCTCGCGCTGGAAGTGCTCCGGGGTGCGCAGGGTGCGCTCGACGCCCGGGCTCGTGACCTCGAGCGTGTACTTGCCCGGGATCGGGTCCTGGTGGTCGAGCTCGCGAGAGATGAGCCGGGTCGCGAGCGCCAGCTGGTCGAGGTCGACGCTGCCGTCGGACCCGGGCGGCGTGTCGAGCGTGACCCGCATGGTGCCACCCCGCTGCTCGACGTCGTAGAGGTCGAGCTGCAGGTCGGAGGCGATCGGCTCGACGAGCTCGCGGATGCGGCGCACCACGGGGGTGTCGGTCGTTCCGGCCATCGAATTCGCCTCCTTTCACACAACAAGGCGTGGGCATCGCCCACGCCTTGATCGATCACTCAATCAATTAGCGAGATTCGAGTATAGCCGGACTTCGCGGGGCCCGGCGGGGGTGCCCGGGCGCGCTACCGTGCCGTCATGCGCGAGCCGATCGAGCCAACAGTCGAGCGCACGGCCGAGGTGCTGCCGTTCCCCTCCGACCGTCGCCGCGACGCCACCGGATCCGGCCCGACCGAAGCGCCCGGCCCCGCCGAGCCCCGGCTGCGGGACGTGATCGGCGACGTGTTGCGCGACGAACGCCGCGAGCAGGAGCGCACGCTCGCGGACGTGGCCGAACAGGCCGCAGTGTCGCTCCCCTACCTCTCCGAGGTCGAGCGCGGCACCAAGGAGGTCTCGTCGGACCTGCTGGCGGCGATCTGCGACGCGCTCGATCTGCCGCTCGACGTGCTGCTCGAACGCTCGGTCCAGCGTCTCCGGCCGCGCGCCGGGGGCCGGTCCGGCACGGTCATGCTCGCCGCCTGACCGTCAGGGCATCAGCGCCGTCGGTTCACCGCTGGGCAACGCGGCCGGCTCGGGGACGGTGTCGGCGATGCCGTACGCGACCGCCTCGGCCCCGTGGAGCACCAGTGCGTGGTCGGTGTCGGATCGGATCCGGTCGAGGCGCTTGCCGGTGTGGCGGGCGAGGATCGTCTCGGCCTCGGCCCGGACGCGTTCGAGCTCGGCGGCCTCGACCGCCAGATCGCTCATCGACCCGCGGCGGACGTCGCTGTGGGGTTGGTCGAGCACGACCCGAGCGTGTTCGAGCACCGCCCGCTTGCCCGGCGCACCCGCCGCCAACAGGATCGCCGACCACGAGGCCGCCTGCCCGACGCACAGGGTCGCCACGTCGGACGGCACGAACCGCATCGTGTCGTAGATCGCGAGCACCGACGACGGCAGCCCGCCGGGGCTGTTCACGTAGAGCTGGATGTCGCGTTCGGGCGCCGCCGCCGCGAGGTGCAACAGCTGGGCGATCACGACGTTGGCCACCCCGTCGTCGATCGGCGTCCCGACGAACACGATGCGATCCGAGAGCAGGCGGCTGTAGATGTCCGACACCCGCTCGCCTCGCGCCGTCGACTCGACGACGGTCGGGATCGTGTAGCCGCTCACGCGGCGCTCCCGGCCAAGCCGACGCGCCGCACCACCCGGCGCGGCAGGATCTCGTCGAGCGAGGTCACGACCCGATCGACGAACCCGTAGTCGCACGCTTCGTCGGCGTCGAACCACCGGTCGCGCCCGACGTCGCCGACGACCTCGTCGAGCGGCTTGCCGGTGTGGCGGGCGATGATCGCCCGCATCCGGTCGAGGGTCGCCACGAGGTTCGCCGCCTGGATCGCGACGTCGGCCGCCGAGCCGCCGATGCCGGCCGAGCCCTCGTGCATCAGGACCTGCGCGTTCGGCAGCGCGAACCGCTTGCCGGTGGCGCCGGCGCACAGGATGACCTGCCCCATGCTCGCCGCGAGCCCGCTCGCGACCGTGACGACGTCGTTCGGGACGAGTTGCATCACGTCGTAGATCGCGAGCCCGGCCAGCACCGACCCGCCGGGTGAGTTCACGATGAGGCAGATGTCCGAGTCGGGGTCGTCGGCCGAGAGGGCGAGCAACTCGGCGATCACCCGATCGGCCGAGGCGTCGGACACCTCGTCGGACAACATGACGATGCGGGCCTCGAGCAGACGATCGGCGACGGTACGCGGTGGCGGCAATGACATGGCGCCGATCGTCGCACGGCACGCGCCGGAACGCGACTCGTTCTGCCAGAGGCAGAACGAGCGCGACCGGGCCGTTCAAGAGTCGATCAACATCGCGTCGGCGGGCTCATGTGCCGCGGTCGGTCGTGCGATGAGGGACGTGGGCGACTCGACGCGTCGCCGGACGATCGTCGCGATCGACCATCGGCGACGTTGGAGACCAGATGCACCACACCCGACGGTTCGCACTCGCAGCACTCGCGGCCGCCGCGCTCGCCGCCACGGCATCGGCCGTCGTCGACGCCGGGCCGCCGCGCCCCGACCCGACCACTCGCGGGTTCGTCGACGGCGACCGCGCGGTGCAGCGGCTGGGCGACCGGCTGCCGCAGGTGGCCGCCGAATACGGGCTGGAGCCGGTCGAGCTGCGACAGATGCTGCTCACCGACGACACGATCGCCGTCGACGGCGAGCTCGCGCTCGCCTACTTCGATCTCCCCGAACCCGGTCTGGCCGAGGCCGAACCGAGCCCGGCGACCGCACCCGCAGCGGCGCCCCCGACGACGGGGCCCGAGTTCCAGCTCGCCAGCCTGCCCGGCGCCGACAAGACGATCTATCTCGACTTCGACGGCCACGTCACCGAAGGCACCACCTGGAACAGCCAGTACGGCCTCGCCACGATCGTGTCGCCGCCGTACGACCTCGACGGCAGCCCCGACAGCTGGTCGTCGACCGAGCTGCAGCGGATCGCGAACGTCTGGGCCGCGGTGGCCGAGGACTTCGCACCGTGGAACGTGAACGTGACGACGATCGAACCGAGCGTCGACGACCTCCGACGGTCGGGCATCGGCGACACGCGTTGGGGTGCGCGCGTGGTCATCACCGACGACACCTTCGCCGGATGCGGCTGCGGCGGCCATGCGTACATCGGCGCGTTCGACGACAGCGTCGACGAGCCGACGTTCGTCTACAACTCGACCTTCACCGGCGTCGCCGAAGCGGCGAGCCACGAGGTCGGCCACATGATGCTGCTCTTCCACGACGGCACGTCGTCTGCGTCGTACTACGCCGGGCACGACGCCGCCGGCTCCCCGGGCTGGGCGCCGATCATGGGTGCCGGGTACAGCAGGGCGGTGACGCAGTGGAGCCGGCAGGAGTACACCGGTGCGAACAACACGGGCGAGGACGACATCGCGATCATCTCGTCGCTCACCAACGGCAACGGCTTCGGGGTGAAGGCCGACGACCACGGCGACACCGCCGGCACCGCGACCGGGCTCGTGACCCAGGTGGTCGACGTCGACGGGATCATCTCGACGCGCGACGACGTGGACGTCTTCACGTTCACGACGCCGAACGGCGCCGACGTGAGCTTCTCGGTCGACGTCGCGCCGATCCGCGCCAACCTCGACGTCGAGCTCACGCTCCGCGACGGAGACGGCGACGTGGTCGTGTCGGACAACGAGGGCGAGGCGCTCGACGCGTCGATCACCGCGACCGTGCCGCCCGGCACGTACACCGTCGAGGTCGACGGGGTCGGTGCGGGCGACCCGTCGCAGACGCCGCCGTCCGGCTACAGCGACTACGGCTCGCTCGGCCGGTACACGCTGCTCGGCTCGATCAGCGACGTGGCACCGCCCGACACCGATCCGCCGGGAGCGCCGGCGGGGTTCGACGCCGTCGAGTCGGACGGTTCGGCGCTGCTCACGTGGGACGCCAACACCGAACCCGATCTCGCCGGCTACGTCGTCCAGCGCGATCTCGGTGGCGGCTTCACCGACCTCGTCACCCTCGGCACCGTGGTCGAGCACGTCGATCCGTCGCCGTCGGTCGAGTCGGCCGACTACCGACTGATCGCCGTGGACACGTCGGGGAATCGTTCGACACCGACCGGTGCCGTGACGGTCACCTTCCCACTCGGTCTCACCCGAGTCGCCATCGCGGACGCGGCGGTCGACGGCACGGTGACCGGCAGCTACGTCGCCACCCACGCCCGCGGCGGCGCGTCGCAGACGATCACCGAGCAGAACACGGGTGGCAAGCCCCGCCAGCGCGTCGACCGGGCCGAGCACCGCTGGACGCTGCGCGCCAGCGACGGCAATCAGACCCTCACCGTCGTCGCCACGTCGAGTGACGGCGGTGACGCCGACGACGGCTTCTCGATCGAGTGGTCGAACGACGGCGACGTCTGGGTGCCGCTCGCCACGGTTCGCGCCGGCGGTCCGGTCGACGCGGACTTCGACATCGGCGCACCGTCGGGCGACGTGTACGTCCGGATCGTCGACACCAACCGCACCGGCGGCCAGCAGGGCAACGACTCGGTGACGATCGACTTCCTGCAGCTGACCGGCGATGCCGCCGTCGTCGAGCCGCCGACCCCGGCCGCCGCGGTCGCCTCGCTGCGGATCTCGCGGCAGGCGATCACGAAGCGGGAGCAGGCCGGGGTCGCGACCGTCGCCGTCCACGACGATCTCGGCGCCCCGATCGCCGGCGCCGCCGTGACCGTGGTGTTCTCCGGCGATCTCGACGAGACGGTGAGCGCCACGACCGACACATCCGGCATCGCCGTGCTGACGACGACCACATCGACCAGGCGGCCCGTCTTCTCGGCCTGCGTCGCCGACGTCACCGACACCGGCGGTCTGCCGTACCTCGCAGGCGGTGAGCGCTGCTGAGCGACGTCAGCGGTTGCGGTAAGCGCCGGGTGACATGCCGACGACCCGCATGAAGTGACGGTTGAACGCACTCTGGTCGTAGTAGCCGCAGCGCTGGGCGACGGTGGCGATCGAGTCGTCGGTGGCGTCGAGCTCGGCGATGGCCTGCTCGAGGCGCAGGCGCAGCATCAGCTGTTTGGGCGACAGGCCGAGCACTCGGCTCATCGCCCGTTCGAGCTGGCTCACCGACAGGCCGGCCGCCGCGGCCATGTCACCGACGGTCGCCGACTCGGCCAGGTGACCGCGCGCGAACTCGACGGCGCGCGCCAGCCCGTGGTGCGGGGCGGCGGCGTCGGCCGGTGTGCGCAGGTCGACCGACACCGACACGATGCCCGAGGGGCGACCGCCGGCGTCGACGAGCCGTGACTTCGAGGTGAGGTACCACCCGATCGTGCCGTCGGGCCGGGTGATGAACTCGAGCTCGTTGGTGAGCACGTGACCGGACTCGAGCACCGCCGCGTCCTGCGCGGCGTAGCCATCGGCCAACTCGGCCGGGAACAGGTCGTGGGCCGAGCGGCCGATCACCTCGCCGGCGCCGGCGACACCTGCCCGCTCGGCGAAGGCCCGGTTGGCGGCGATGTACCGCCCGTCGAGGTCCTTCACGCAGAACATGACGTGTGGCGTCGTCGCGAGGACGTCGGCCACGGCGCGCAACGACTGATCCACCCGACCATCCTGCCGTAGCCCGCGATGCGGTGCGCCGTCGCTGGACAAATTCGACGCTCCCGGTGTGGGATGCGTGCAAGACGGGGATGCTTCGATGGAGCCATGTGCACGGTGCCATCCCCTGCCGTCGGCCCCGAGCCCACGCTCGACGAGCGGTCGACCGACGCCGAGCTGGTCGAGCATGCCGTCGCACTGGCTCGGCGCCTGCTGGCCGACGGTGAGGACGAGATCACGTGGCGCGAGCGGCGCCGACGCGACCGGCTCGGCCGTCTGATCGCCGACCCGGCCGGTCGCGAGCTGGTGTTCCAGCTGACCGACCAGGTGCTCCGGATCGACGATCGCGCCCGCGCCGCCGAGCGCTTCGCTGCGATCGTGCGGGAGCACCCGTCGCGGGCGCTCGGCCCGCTCGATCGGGTCCTGCTCCGCGCCGGCGCGGCCGTGGCGACCCGACTGCCGAGGGTGGTCATGCCGCTCGTCGAGCGACGGATCATCGCGGAGACCCGCGGCGTGGTGCTGCCCGGCGACGACCCGGGTCTCGCCCGCCACATCCGGCGCCGATCGGGGGCCGGTGTCCGGTTGAACATCAACCCGCTCGGCGAGGCAATCCTCTCCGACGCCGAAGCCGAAGCCCGATTGCGTTCGATCCTGGCGTGCATCCGGCGCCCGGACGTCGACTACGTCTCGCTGAAGATCTCCGCCGTGGTCGCCCACCTCGACCCGCTCGCGTTCGACGACTCGGTCGACCGGGTGTGCGAGCGGTTGCGCACCGTGTACCGGGCCGCCGCCGACGCCACGCCCCCGACGTTCGTCAACCTCGACATGGAGGAGTACCGCGACCTCGAGCTGTCGCTGGCGGCGTTCACCGCCGTGCTCGACGAGCCCGAGTTCGCCGGCCTCGACGCCGGCATCGTGCTGCAGGCGTATCTGCCCGATTCGCACGCTGCCCTCGACCGGCTCGGCGACTGGGCGACCGCGCGCCGCGAGCGGGGCGGCGGTCGCATCAAGCTCCGGATCGTGAAGGGCGCGAACCTCGCGATGGAGCGCGTCGAGTCCGAGTTGCACGGCTGGCAGCAGGCGCCGTACCCGACGAAGGCCGACGTCGACGCGAGCTTCAAGGCCATGCTCGACGCCGCGCTCCGGCCGGCGTGGGCCGATGCGCTCCGGATCGGCGTCGCCAGCCACAACGTGTTCGACATCGCCTGGGCGGTCGTCACCGCCCGAGCCACCGACGCGCTCGACCGCGTCGAGCTCGAGATGCTCGAAGGCATGGCGCCCGCGCAGGCCCGGGCCGTGCTCGACGTGGCCGGCGATCTCCTGCTCTACGCACCGGTCGTCGCGCGCGACGACATCGACGCCAGCATCGCCTACCTGTCCCGGCGGCTCGACGAGAACACCCAACCCGAGAACTTCCTGCGCGCCCTGTTCGATCTGCAGCTCGACACCCCCGCCTGGCGCGAGCAGGAGACCCGGTTCCGAGCCGCGGTCGCAGGGCGTCACGACGTCTCGACCGCGCGCCGGCGCTACCCACTCCCCCGCCCCGACGGCGTGTCGACGGGGTTCACCAACGAGCCCGACACCGACATGACCGACCCTGCGGCGTGTCGGGCAGCGCTCGCCGGGGCCGTGCCCACCGTCGAGATCACCCCCGTCACGACGACGCACGCGATCGACGACGTGGTCGATCGCTCCGAGGCCGGCTTCCGCGACTGGTCACAGCGTTCCTCCGATGAACGCCGGGACGCCATCCGCTCGGCGGCGCGGCAGATGCGCGAGGAGCGGTTCGCCACGATCGCGCTGATGGCCGACGAGACCGGCAAGACGATCCACGAGGCCGACCCCGAGGTCAGCGAGGCGATCGACTTCGCCGAGTACTACTCGGGGCCCGGCGTCGACGTGCTCGACCGGGTGGCCGCCGAGGGCGTCGACGTGACGCCGCGTGGCCCGGTCGCCGTGATCGGGCCGTGGAACTTCCCGTACGCGATCCCCGCCGGTGGCGTCTTCGCCGCGTTGGCCGCCGGGAACTCGGTGGTGCTCAAGCCGGCCCCCGAGTCGACGCGGGTGGCCGCCTGGCTCGTACAGCAACTGCACCGGGCCGGCATCCCCGACCACGTGGTGCAGCTGGTGGTGTGCGAGGACGGGCCCGTCGGCCGTCGCCTCGTCACCCATCCAGACGTCGACACCGTCGTGCTCACGGGGTCGCTCGCGACCGCCGACCTGTTCCGCTCGTGGCGCCCCGACCTGCGCCTGTTCGCCGAGACGAGCGGCAAGAACTCGCTCGTCATCGCCGCGGCCGCCGATCTCGACCAGGCGATCGCCGACCTCGTCCGGTCGGCGTTCGGGCACGCCGGCCAGAAGTGCTCGGCCGCGAGCCTGGCG
>JAUHYJ010000081.1 GCA_030425785.1 Acidimicrobiia bacterium
GACGAGCATGTTCATCGCAGGCGAGCCGATGAACCCCGCGACGAACTCGTTGGCCGGGCGGTCGTAGAGCTCCAGCGGACTGCCCGCCTGCTCTATCCGCCCCTCGTTCATCACGATGACGGTATCCGCCAGCGTCATCGCCTCAACCTGGTCGTGCGTGACGAAGACCGACGTGACGCCCAGGCGCTGGTGCAGCTGCTTGATCTCCTTACGCATCTGCACCCTGAGCTTCGCGTCGAGGTTCGACAGCGGCTCGTCGAAGAGAAAGACCTGCGGGCTGCGGACGATGGCGCGGCCCATCGCCACCCGCTGCCGCTGCCCGCCCGAGAGCTGGCGCGGAAGCCGGGCGAGCAGCGCATCGAGACCCAGTATCGACCCGGCATAGCGGACCTTCTCTGTGATCGAGAGCCGCGGCGCCCCGGCCAGGCGCATGCTGAACGACATGTTGTCCGCCACCGACATGTGCGGGTACAGCGCGTAGGACTGGAACACCATCGCGATGTCGCGGTCCTTGGCGGGCATGTCGGTGACCTGTCTGCCGCCGATCCAGATCTCGCCCGCGATCACGTCCTCGAGGCCGCAGATCGCCCGCAGGAGCGTGGTCTTGCCGCAGCCGGATGGCCCGACCAGCGCGACGAAGACGCCGTCCCCGATCGAGAGCGAGACCTCCTTCAGCGCGACGAAGTCGCCGTAGGTCTTCACCACCCGGTCGATCTCGATGCCCGCCATCGCCCCCCCTAGCCTTCGGACTCCGGCGTCACGTCTGTTCCAGCGCCCGCGTCCGTGCGTTGCGGATGTGCTCGCGCATCGCCTCCGACGTGCCTGCTACGTCGCGCGCCTCCATCGCGTCGATGATCCGCACGTGCTCCTGCATCGTCGAGACGACGAGCCTGTCGTTGAGCCGCGTCTGTTCCTGCTTGATGAGACGGATCTTCACGGAGTTCACCCGGTACGTGTCCGAGATGATCTTGTTGCCGAGATGGTCGATGATGGTGTCGTGCATGGCCCAGTCGATGGCCTGCGCCTTCTCGATCAGCGCGCCAGGGATGCCGCCCTCCGCCTGGCTCCGCTCGCACGTCTCGATGATCGCCTCGTGCTCCTCTCTGAGCCGGGCGATCTCGATGTCGCTGGCCTCGCGGACGAACTGCATCGCCGCCTCGACCTCGAGGAACATGCGGAACTGAAAGGCATCGCGGATCAAGTGCAGGTCGACGTGGGCAATCTGCATCCCCCGCTTGGGCATCGTCGTGACCAGCCCCTCGGTCTCGAGCCGCGGGATCAGTTCGCGGATCGCGCCCAGCTTCAAGCCGGTCAGTTCGACAAGCTCGCGCTGCGACACGAACTGCCCGGCCCTGAGGTTGCGGTTCAACAGATGGTTCGTGAACCGCCCATAGGCCTGTTCCCGAAGGTTCGTCGTCTGCCCATCCTTCATAGGTTCCGCGCCAAGTCTGACATGTCAAGTATAGAACTACTGAATAGGTTAGAGTTCCAATCCGGAATTCACAAGGCAGAATTCTATTGGCGAACCGTCCAACGACCGGCGGCGCCTCTCGACCTGCTGCAGCTCGGGGATGTAGGGCGGCAGATAGACGAGCCAGATGCCTTCGGGCGCCGCGAGCGGCTGGGTGTGCCAGCCAACGCCGTCGAGCACGAGAACGATGATGCGGTCGCAGCCGGCGCCGGCCTCGCGCGGGCGAAGAGCGCGAGGATACGCTCGAACAGCTCCTTGTCGACGCCGGTCGAGAGAGACCAGAAGCTTTCGCTGGTGGCCGGCGAGACGAAGGTGGTGACGTAGAGCGACTCAAAGCGATGGTGGCGCGGGCGGACCGGCCGCTCACAGCGCGGCGCCTAGACCTGACGGAGGATCGGCTTCAGCCCGATCCGGTGCTCGTCGGTAGCGAAGGTGTCGATCACCGCCCCGAATGGCGCTCCGCGTTCTCGGTGACGACCTCGCCGAGATTGTCTTAAACGCCGCCTGCTCCTCGGACGTCGCCGCCCGCACGTCGCGCGGCCGCGGGCGCTGGATCGTCCAGCCTACCGCCCGCAGCGCCTCCCAGCCGCGCTGCTCGGCGACCTTTGCCGGCCCGAGCGCGGCCGCGATCACCGCCGCTACCTTCATCGCGGTCCAGACCCCGCCATCATCGGGCGGGCTCTTCACCCGCCTCTCGGCGACCTCACCCAGCGTGGAACCGACAGAGTCAACGACAAGATATCGACGAAGTTCTTCCACCGCGGGGTCGTGAGCGTCGATGACGGTGGAGTGATCACACGGTCCGCAACCGCGGATCGAGCGCGTCGCGCAGCGCATCCCCCAGCAGGTTGAAGCCGAGAGAGAGAGAGAGGATGGCGAACCCGGCGAAGACCGCCGGCCAAGGCGACAACAGCATGAAGTTCCGCCCCTCCGCCAGCATCAGGCCGAGCGAAGGTGTCGGGGGCTGTGCGCCGAGCCCAAGGAACGACAGCGACGCCTCCACAAGGATCGCTGCCGAGAGGAGCAGGCTCGCCTGCACCAGCACGACCGAGGTGATGTTTGGCAGAAGATGCGCGAAGATGATCCGCGTGTCGCTGGCGCCGATCGCCCTGGCTCCCTGAACGTACTCGCTTTCGCAGATCACAAGCGCCGGCCCGCGAAGGAGACGCGCGAAGATCGGTGTGTAGACGACCGCGATGGCAATCGCGGCGCTCCAGACGTTCGGGCCCAGAACGGCGATTACGCCGATCGCGAGGAGCAGGATAGGAAACGCGAAGAGTACGTCCATGACGCGCATCACGATCCGCTCGAACCACCCCCGGTAGTAGGCGGCGAGCATGCCGATCGTCCCACCGACGGCCAGGGCGATGGCGACCGCGACTGCGCAGATCGCCAGTGACGTCCGGTAGCCGTAGACGATGCGCGCCAGCACGTCGCGGCCGAGCTGGTCGGTGCCCAGCCAGTGTTCGCTGCTCGGGCCTGCTCGCGCGTCGAGCAGTACCCCGTCGTTCGGGTCGGCCGGTGTCAGCCATGGTCCGAACACCGCCAACGTGACCACGACGCCGAGCACGATCCCGGCCGCGCCGACCGTGAGCGACCGGCGCATCAGCTCGACCTCACACGGGGGTCGAGCACGGCGTAGGTGAGGTCGAGGAGTAGCTGGACCAGCGCGGTCATGACCGCGGCCAGCGCGACGAACCCCATGACGATCGGCATGTCGGCGTTGCGGATCGCGTTGAGCACGAGCTGGCCGAGGCCCGGGAGCGCGAAGACCTGCTCGACGATGACCGCGCCGCCGAGCAGCACCGATGCCTGTGCCGCGATCGTGGTCACGACGGGGATCGAAGCGTTCCGGAGCGCAGTTCGGAACAGGATCCGGCGTCGCGACAGGCCGCCGGCGACCGCCGTCCGGACGAACGGTTCGTGCAGCGTCCGCACGAACCCGGCTCGCGTCTGCCGTGCGAGCGCGGCGGCTGCCGCGGTGCCGAGCGCGATCGCGGGCAGGGTGATGCTGCGGAGCCACTCGATCGGTGACTCGGTGATGCCGACGTAGCCGACAGCGGGGAAGAGGGAGTACGGCAGCGCGACGTAGGCGACGAGCAGGAGCGCCATCCAGAAATTCGGCACGGCCTGACCCACCGACGCAACCGCGGTGATCGACGAGTCGCTCGGGCGCCCGGCTCGGATGCCGGCCGCGATCCCGGCCGGGATGCCGATGACGGCGCCGACGAGCAGCGCGCCGGCGGCGACCGACACGGTCACCGGCAGCCGCCGCTGCAGCTGCTCGCCCACCGGCGCTCCGTTCTGCCACGACGTGCCGAAGTCGCCGCGCACCGCACCGCTGAGCCAGTCGCCGTACTGCACGATCGCGGAACGGTCGACGCCGATCTCGGCGCGGTACGCGGCGTAGGCCTCGTCGGTCGCGTTCTCCCCGAGGCGGACGACGGCCGGGTCCGTGGGCGACAGCTGGAGCAGCATGAAGCCCACGAACGTGGCCACCAACAGCAAGGGGATGAGCGAGACGATGCGTGTCAGGACGACGCGCAGCATGCGGCGATCACCTCCCGGTTCGGTGCGTCATGTCGGGGCCGGCGGCCGAGGTGGTGTACCGATCAGCCGATCGACACACCGTACGGCTTGGGGATGTTGTCGGATGGCGACAGCTCGGCACCCGAGACCTCGGGGGTCAACACGGCCGTCGGGATCGTGTGCCCGATCACCATGATGTAGCCCTGCAGCACCGCTTCGGTGTAGACGTTCTTCCACGCCTCGTCCTGAGCGGCGGGATCGGTGGCGGCGAACGCCTCGTCAGCGAGTTCGGGCAATCGGCCGCGATCGGTGTCGAGCGGGTCGTACGGGCTGTCGGGCGCCAGCCGCTCGAGGTAGTGCGACTCGGCGGTGAAGCCACGGGCGAGGGTGGGCGTCAGGGCGTAGTTGCCGCTGCGCATCTCGTTGGCGAGGGTGCCGGGTTCGACGAGCACGATCTCGGCGTTCACCCCGACGTCGGCCCACATCTGCTGGAGCGCCTCGGCGGCGGTGACGAGACCGCCGAAGGACGGGAACGTCACGTCGAAGCCGTCGGGGTACCCCGCCTCGGCGAGCAGGGCGCGTGCCTGGTCGGGGTCGTAGGCCATCGCTTCGGTGGCGGGGTCGTAGTACGGGGTCCCCTCGATCCAGAACGCCGGGGTCGGGTTGCCCTGGCCGAACTGAACGCCCTGGTTGAACGCCTCGCGATCGATCGCGAGGCTGAGTGCCTGTCGCACCCGCTCGTCGCCGAGCGGCTCGAGCAATGTGCCGTCGGTGTCCATCATCTGCACGTAGTTGACGTTGGTGTTCGGCCGGGTGATGAGTTGGTAGCCGCCGTCCTCGAACGTCGGCGTGTCCCCCTGGGTCCGGAGCTCGATCACGTCGACCTGCCCGCCGAGCATGGCGTTGTTCGCGGCGTCGTTCTCGAGGAAGCGCAGTTCGATCGTCTGGATCTGCACCTGTGACGGGTCCCAGTAGTCGGGGTTGGCCTGGAACACCTCGACCTCGCCGGGGTTCGACGAGTCCGCGTCGTGTGTCCACCCACCGGCGCCGACGGGGTCGGTGTCCGGGCTGGCGTCGAACGACAGCGGGCTCATCATCATCCCGGGGAGTCGGCTCAGGTCGGACAGGAGGGAGGTGCTCGGGCGGACGAGCTTGATCTCGACCGTCATGTCGTCGAGCGCGGTGACCGACTCGATGTTGGCGTAGAAGGCTGCGGAGGGGCTGGCCTCGATCGACTTGGCGCGATCGAAGTTCGCCACGACCGCGTCGGCGTCGACCGGCTCGCCGTCACTGAACCGGACGTCGGGGCGCAACGTCAGCTGGAGCGTGTTCGGATCGACCTGCTCCCAGCTCTCGGCGAGCCCGGGCGAGAACGACGCGTCGGCCTCCTGGTGGACGAGCGTGTCGAACACGGGGTGGAGGTAGTACTCCTGCGCGACGGCGGCCATGACCGGGTCGTAGCTCTGCACGTTGGTCGCCACGCCGACGCGCAGCGTGCCGCTGGCCTCGACCGCAGCGTCGTCGGACGGCGCTGTGCTGTCGGACGGGTTGCTGTCGCTCGGCGCGTCGTCGGTCGTGCCGTCGGTCGTGTCCTCGGTCGTGTCCTCGGCGGTGTCGTCGGTCGTGTCCTCGGCGGTGTCGTCGGTCGCGTCGTCCGCGGTGTCGGTCGCCGCCGCCGGCTCATCGCCGTCGCTGTCGTCGTCACCGCCGCAGGCGGCGAACGTCAGGGCCGCGATCGAGATCAGCCCGATCGCTCGGCGACGGCTGCGGACGACGCGGTTGCGTCGACCGAGTTGCAGTGTGCGTGTCTTCACGGTGGAACCCCCTCCAACGCTGCGGCTCGATGCTGCAGCTCCCTATTAATCAACACCGTAGAACAAATGCAGATACACTGCAAGCCGTGGGCAGGTCGCGAGCGGAGGGGTCGTCGGCGACGCTGTTCGGTGGGGCGCGGTGATGCCCGGAACCACCCCATCGACCACCCCCAGCAGGCGCAACTCCGATCTGCGCCGATCCAACAGCCGTGAGATCGTCGACGTGCTCCGGCGTCATGGGCGCCTCTCGCGTGCTGACCTCGGTGAGTTCACGACGCTGTCCTCACAGGGTCTTGCCGTAATTCTCAACGAACTTGCCGAAAAGGACGTCGTGGTCGAGGTGGCCGTGAGAGGCGGAACCCGGGGTCGCGGCCGGCCGGCATTGCTCTACGAGTTCAACGCGGAGCGGTTCTGCGTGGCCTCGCTGTACATCGGCCTGCGCTACTGCGAGCTGTCGGTGTGCGACGGGCTCGGCCGCCAGGTGACGGACAACGTCGAGTTCGAGCCGGGTTGGGACGCCACCCGGATCGCCGACGAGACGGCCGATCACCTCGAGCGACTGCGTCGTGTCGCCGGGGTCGAGGACCTGCCGTGCAACCTCTCGGTCGTCACCCACGGCTGGGTCGACGCCGCGCTCGGTGAGGTCACGATCCCCGACATGAGCTGGGACGCGGTGCCGATCGCCGCGATGCTCGAGGACCGGTGCGGCGTCGACGTGATCATCATCGAGGCGTCACGCGCCGCTGCGGCAGCCGAGAGCCAGGAGGGTGCCGCGGTCGGATGTGATCGAGCGACCGTGTTCAACCTCGGCCCGGTCGCGACCGCGGCGCTCGTCGTCGACGGTGAGGTCGACGAGGGCGCGTCCGGTCGGGCCGGCATGATCGGCCGGTGCGAGGTCGCCACGAGCCAGGGCATCGGCACCATCGAGCAGCTCGCCGGGAGCTTCGCGTCGAAGCAGCGGTACAACGAGCTCGCCGGCGACGACGTCGAATGGGCCACCGAGGTCTACCAGCGCGCGCGGGCCGGCGACCCGGTCGCCGTGGCGATCGTCGATCTCCAGGTCGAGGTGTTCGCGTTCGCCGCGACGTGGGTGATCGCGATCGACGACCCCGACCGGCTCGTCTTCACCGGTGCGATCGGCGACTTCCCCGAGCGCCACCGTGCGAACCTCCATGCGGCGATCGTCGCAGGGGCCGACCCACGCGCGCGCGACCGGACCTCGGTGCACTTCTCCTCGCTCGGCCGCCAGGCCTGGATCCGCGGAGGTGTGCACTTCGCCTTGATCCGTCAGCGTGCGATCGACCCCGCGTGGGCTCCGTAGGCGCGCCGCGGCGAGGAGCTGCGCCCAGCCGTCACGACATGGCGGGATGCAGCGCGTCGGCGAGGGCCGCGTGGAACATGGCGAGCGCCGGCTCGTTGGCCCCGATCCGAGCGGACTCGATCGCGCCCGAGCTGTAGGACCGCTGCACGCCGGCCATCGCTGCGAAGTCCTCGTCGATCACGGTGTCGATCGTGAGCTGCCAGTTCCGCTCCCAATGCCGGGCCGCGGACTCCGTCATCGGGGTGTCGGGGATGTAGAAGTCGAGGTCACAGATCGATCTGGCCGGGTCGACCGGGTCGGGGACCACTCGCCAGGTCTCGATGTGATCGATCTGCATGACGAACACCGTGTTGGGGAACAGCACGTAGACGAGCGCGCTGTGCGGGACCACGTCCCACGTGTCGGGCTGGTCAGCGCGGAGCAGGTCGAGGCTCCGCCGCGGGAGCACCTCGCGAACGTGGTACCCGAAGCGATCGGCGTGACAGAGGTTCGCCACGAACAGCGGCCCGACGGTGTTCCGGTGCAGGGACGCGAAGTGGTACGGCTCGAGGAAGGTGTCGATCACCAGCTTCCAGTTGAGGTCGAGCTCGAAGCGGTGGCTGCGCCAGTAGCGGTGGCGGTCGATGCCAAAGTGGTCGAGGTCGTCGGCGATCGCTCCGAGGCTCGGGTCGACGTCGCGATCCGCTTCGTCGGGGTCGGGGACGACCCAGATGACACCATGGGACTCGCGCACAGCGAGTGGTCGGAGCCCGGGTCCGGGCACCGCGACGTCGGGGAACGACGACCGGTCCGGCAGCCCGACGAGCTCGCCGTCGAGCCCGTAGGTCCACGCGTGGTACGGGCAGGTCAGCCGACGGGCGCAGTCGCGTCCGCTGGCGACGACCTGGGCGCCGCGATGGGCGCACACGTTGACGGCGGCATGCACCTCACCGGCCTGGTCGCGGGTCAACACGACCGGGACGCCGAGGGTGTCGCGGGTCAGGGTCGACCCGGGCTCGGGGAGATCGGGGCTGAGGGCGATCACCTGCGGCCACGAGGTGAACAGCGTCGCCCGCTCGCGGGCGAGGTGCGCCGGGTCGGCGTACGCGCTGGCCGGCACGCGCGACGGCTCGGTCGTCCACGAGCGACCCTCGGCGAGGTGGTCGAGCAGGGTGCGGACGATCGGTTGGGCGACGTCGTTGCGCATGGGGGAGTCCTTCGATCGTTGCGTCAGGTGGCGACGGCTCCACCGTCGACCATGAGGGTCTGGGCAGTGACGAAGCGCGATTCGTCGGAGAGCAGATGGACGACGGTCCCGGCGACGTCGGACGGCTCGAGGTTGCGGCGCAGCGCCTGCTGTTGCGCGATCGACTCGAGGGCGCGGTCACGCTTGTCGGCCATGAAGGCGTCGGTGCCCTCGGTCAGCACGGCGGACGGCGCGATCGCGTTGACGCGGATCCAGTGACGGCCGAGCTCGCGTGCCAGGCCCCGAGTGAGCCCGATCACCGCTGCTTTCGAGGTCGTGTAGTGGAGGGCGTGGGGAAGGCCGTACACCGCGGCCAGCGACGAGATGTTGACGATGCTCGCGGTGTCCCGCTCGCGCATCGGTCCGACGGCGGCGCTGCACATGTGGAAGATGCCGGTGACGTTGACCCGCATCGCCGCGTCCCACTCGTCGGGGTCGATCTGGTCGAACGGGCCGCTGTGCAGCCCGGCGTAGAGGGCCGCGTTGTTGACCAGCCCGTCGAGACCACCGAAGCGCTCGACCGCGGTGGCGACCGCCTCCGCGCACGACGATCGGTCCGTGACGTCGAGTCGGAGCCCGAGCGCCTCACCTCCCGCCGCAGCGACCGCGGCGACGGTCTCGTCGCAGTCGGCGAGGTCTCCGGCGACCACGCGGCCGCCTTCGGCCGCCACGGCGAGGCAGTAGGCGCGCCCGAGGCCGCGTGCGGCTCCGGTCACGAGGACCACCTTGTCGTCGAGTCGATTCATCGAGGCTCCTCCGTCGTGTTCGTGGTCGTGTTCGTGTTCGTGGTGGTCGTGGTCGTGGTCGTGGTCGTCGTGGCGGCCGGCGCGTCGGCCACCACCCCGCGGACCGGCAGGTGCTTGAGGCCGAACAGCCGGTTGTTGGGCATCCACTCGTGGTCGCCGGCCGCCTCGAAGGCGCGGTACCGCCTCAGCAGCTCGTCGAGCGCGACCCGCATCTCGAGCCGCGCCAGGCTGGCCCCGAGACAGAAGTGGATCCCGAACCCGAATCCGACGTGTGGGTTCGGGTGCCGGCCGACGTCGAACCGGTGCGGCTCGTCGAAGACGGCGTCGTCACGATTCGCCGACATCTCCCAGATCGTCACCTTGTCGCCGGCGCTGATCGGTTGCCCGGCGATCTCGGTGTCGCAGCTCGCGGTGCGCCGCTTGTAGACCGATGGCGTCGTCCAGCGCACGATCTCCTCGACGGCGTTCGGCACGAGGGCGGGGTCGGCCCGCAGGCGGTCGTACTGCTCGGGGTGGTCGACGAACGCCTTGATGCCACCGGCGATCGCGCTGCGCGTCGTCTCGGCGCCGGCGGGGAACAACAAGGCGAAGAAGGCCGTGAGCTCGCGGTCGTCGAGCCGGCTGCCGTCGTCGAGCCGGGCGTGCACGATCGTCGACATGATCCCGTCGTCGGGCTCGGAGCGCTTGCGCTCGATCAGTTCGGCGGCGTACTCGCGGATGAGCCGGGTGACGTCGCTCGACACGATCGAGGTCGAGTCGGTCTCGATCCCGCGGTCGAGCCAGTCGAGCAGGTCGCGGCGGTCGGCGTCGGGGATCCCGAGCACGAGACAGATCGCCTGCGCGGGCAGCTCGCGGGCGAACCCGTGGACGGCGTCGAACGGCTGGTCGCCGACGGCGTCGAGGAGGGCGGCGGTGCGACGGCGCAGCTCGTCCTCGAGCGCAGCGATC